>DASTMV010000090.1:0-47015 GCA_035713885.1 Candidatus Udaeobacter sp.
ATCTGCAAATTCCCGCTCGGTGACGTGAATTGACGCTCGAGCACAACATCTGGGGACGCCGCCGGTGTCGCAGCAGGAATGTTTGGCGCGTTGTTGGCTGGTTGCGCTAGCGTCGCTGGCGACGGAACAATTGTCCGACTCGAAGATTGCGGATTGGTAACGTGATTTTTCCACTTTGGAAGCCAAACACAGAGCACAACAATGTTGCCGGCCAGAAGCACACCAAGAAAAACCACGACAAGAATTATTGCGCGCCGCGACATGACACCATCGCAGCCGATGCTAGCAGCTACTGTCAAGACCAATTACAGTTTTCGAGAAAAAATCTCAGTGCGACACTGCATTTAGGCTTGCCAATCCGTGACGTTTCTGATCCGATCCGCGAACTGCGGAGGTGCAACTCATGAGAGCATTCATTCCTATTTGTGTTTCCCTAACTTTGGTGGTTCCACAGCTCATCTTGGCGGATAAAAACAAATCCGGAGGAGGCAGCAAGGCAGCAGCCCATCCTGGTGGTGGGGGCGGTTCTCGAGCGACAGCGCATCCTGGTGGCGGGTTCCCACATTCAACTACAGGAGCACCGCATGCCAGTGGGAGCCGGCCAGCCACCCACGCAGCGATGGGTCAGCACAATTTCGGCAACAACAATCCTCAGTCCGGAGCACACCCGGCTCACATGCAGCATGGGTTAAAGGCAGATGAAAGTAACGGGCAGCACGGCTTAAACGCGCATCAACAGGTTGGACAACACGGTCTTAATTCACACCAACAGGCTGTTGGTCATGGAATGAAGGCCTCCAATCAAGCTAACCTTAATAGTCACGCCTCCAAACTGTCAGCCCCTCGTGCGGTTAACAATCATCTTGCTGTCCACAATCAAGCGGCCGCTCATTGGCGAAGCGGGTTAGGTTACCGGAATACACACGCGTTGTACGCGGGATACCATCGTGCCTGGCATGATCGCTCGTACTGGCATTCTCATTACAACACCGTGGTATATGTAGGTGGGCCATATTGGGGCGGTAACTGGTATTGGGACGGCGGGTACTGGTTTCCAGCGTGGGGGTACGACCCTGGATATGCCGGCTATCTCTATGACGGCCCGATCTTTGCCTATAACAACCTGCCGCCTGACGAAGTAGTTGTAAATGTTCAAGAAGCGCTACAGGACCAGGGATATTACACCGGAAATATTGATGGACAGTTTGGCGACCAAACACGCGACGCTTTGGCAACCTACCAACGTGATCACGAACTCGAAATCACGGCGGCTATAGACGAGCCGACGGTACAATCACTTGGCCTCATCACACAGGAGAGCTGACCTGGCCAGCCGCAATCACCGGCTAGAGAGACGGTGGAACTCCACAAGCTTTTGCAAAGAAAACCGGCGCGCGCCCGAATCCGCTAGGTTCTTCGCATGTCAACGGATATAACCCCCAGGTTCGGAATTGGGCACGTCCTGTTCATCGACGTGGTGGGATATTCGAAACTGCTCGTTAACGACCAAACAAGGCTGGTTCGGCGGTTGAATGATCTTGTGCAGGCAATGGAGCAGGTTCGGCTGGCCAGCGAGAATGACAAGCTGCTCCGGATCGCGACGGGCGATGGGATGGCGCTGGTTTTTCGCGACAGCCCGGATTCTCCCGTGCGATGCGCATTAGAACTCGACAAAGCACTTAAAAACGAGCGGCCAGCAATTCCTGTCCGGATGGGAATCCACAGCGGCCTGCTGAGTGAAGTCATGGATGTAAATAATCGCATGAATGTAACTGGCGCCGGAATTAACATCGCCCAGCGCATCATGGATTGCGGAGACGCCGGGCACATTTTGCTTTCGAAGCATGTAGCTGAAGATCTCGAGCACGACGAGCGTTGGCGGCCGTGTTTGCATGACTTAGGGCAATGCGAGGTGAAACACGGTCTGCGACTCGAGCTGGTCAATCTCTATAAATCCAATGCTGGCAATTCCGCGCTGCCTGAAAAGATTCTCTGGACGCGCCGAAAGCACTTTGCAACCTCAGCATTGGCCTTGAGCAGCGCTGGTGTGCTGGGTTTGCTGGTTCTCGGAAGCAGCTGGTTTGTTACTGCTCACTTTCAACAAGCGAACGATGCCGGATCAAAGAGCGCAGCTGCGACGACTCCGGCAACTCCTTCAACGGCGCCGCCCATAAGTACACCAGATCTCACTTTCGCAAATGTGACTTTAGGTAATTCGATTTGGACACAACCCCTGAAGACTGCCCCCCCATCGCACACAGAAAAATTGTTTGCCGGTACATGGCGGGGAACCGTTCACAGCGTCGGCCCGAAAAACAGGTGGGATTCGGAAATCGAGCTGACCATCGATCAATCAGAAAGCCACTGGAGTACCACAAGCGGTGGCACGGTCTTTCGTCAGGGCAGAACGTTAAACTATAGGCGCTCCTATAAACTGGGTCGCAGCACAAGCGTGCAAATGCAGGCGAGCTTAACGGTCAATGAGGACGGCAACACTGCAACTTATTCGACAAGCCAGATAAGTGTGACAGGAAAATCTGTATCTCAGACATCTGGAGAAGGAACTCTCGAAAGAATTCGGTGACACGACCGGCACTACGAATCGCGATTCGCGAACTGGTCACACTGCCGCGCTGTGAAACCACTACAGTCAGTTCTTCCCGTCAAACCGGGCCTGCTGCAAAACACCCGTCGCTTCGGCAAGATGTCGCGCTCCATGTTTGAGGCTGCGCGCGAACCTAAGGGGTTGAGTTCCCCTCACCTGCGCCGAATTCGATCCCCTGTGCCAGCGGTAGCTCAGTCGAGAAATTGATCGTATTAGTCTGACGGCGCATGTAGCTCTTCCAGCAATCGCTCCCGCTCTCACGGCCGCCGCCGGTTTGTTTTTCGCCGCCGAACGCACCGCCGATCTCCGCGCCGCTCGTGCCGGTGTTCACGTTCGCGATTCCGCAATCACTACCAACAGCGCTGACGAATCTCTCCGCTTCGCGCACGTCGTTGGTGAAAATCGACGAGGTCAATCCCTGGGGCACATTGTTGTGAATCGCCATCGCTTCATTGAAATCGCCATACGTCATCAGGTAAAGCAACGGACCGAATGTCTCGTGCTGCACAATGTCACAATCAGGCCGCGCCGTTGCCAGGCACGGTTTCATGTAAGCGCCGCCAGGAACGGTGAGCCGTTCTCCGCCGTAAAGCACTTCGCCGCCTTGATCTTTCAACTGCTGAATGGATTTCTGCACCATATCGACAGCCTGTCTGTCGATGAGCGGTCCCATCACAGTTTTGCGGTCCAGCGGACTTCCAATCGGCAAACTCTTGTACGCGGTCAGCAGTTTATCACGAACCTTCGATGCAACGGACTCGTGCATGATCACGCGCCGCGTGGACGTGCAGCGCTGCCCTGCTGTGCCCACCGCGCCAAAGAAAATCGATTGCACTGCCATGTCGAGATCGGCGCTCGGCGTAACAATGAGCGCGTTGTTGCCACCGAGTTCCAGAATCGTTCGCCCCAATCGCCCGTTAACAGCTTTAGCTACATTAAATCCCATGTTGGTCGAGCCGGTAGCCGACACCAATGGAATCGCAGGATCATCCGCCAATTTCTCTCCGACTGTCTTACGATCGCCTACCAATAAAGTGAAAATTGCAGGATCAGCGCCGGTTTCGCGACAGACGCGCTCGGCAATTCTCGTCACAGCGATCGCGGTAAGCGGTGTTTTCTCGGACGGCTTCCAAATCGTGGCGTCACCACAAACTGCAGCGAGCGCCGCATTCCAGGACCAGACTGCGACTGGAAAATTGAATGCACTGATCACTGCGACCACACCGAGCGGATGCCACTGCTCCATCAGCCGGTGACTTGGTCGTTCGGATTGGATCGTCAGGCCGTAAAGCATCCGCGACTGGCCGACAGCAAAATCGCAGATATCGATCATCTCCTGCACTTCGCCTTCGCCTTCGGCGATAATTTTTCCAGTCTCCAGGGTCACGAGTTGGCCAAGTTCATGTTTCAATTCCCGCAGCGCGTTGCCAAGACGGCGGACGGTTTCGCCACGCACTGGTCCGGGCGTGACACGCCATTTCAGAAACGCTTCGTGGGCTCGCGCGATAGCTTTGGTGTAATCGTCATCGGACGCGGTGTGCACGCTGGCCAGCCGTCGCCCATCAATTGGCGAAATTTTTTCGATTTTGCCTCCGCCGCCGCGCCATTCGCCGTCAAACACACCGGCGTTGTCGTCAGTAAGGCCTAGTTTTTCGAGAGATGTTTTCATGTTGATACACAATTGTTACTCTGAGCGAAGCGAAGAATCTCGGACCGTATATTCAGTTTTCCATGGCCGCTCATACATCTTTGGCTGCTGCTCCCAGTCATCCGTCAGATCCAGCCAGCGCGGGCATCATTCACATTGAGAAAGCGCTCAAGCCAAACGACCCGGTTCAAACGATAGCGCTTTGCAAATCCTTGCAGGTCTCCATGCTGATGTTGGTAAAAACGCCGAGTAATGTTGTTTGTAATTCCGAGATACAGCGTGGTGCAATGTTTGTTAGTGAGGATGTACACCGAGTCATGATTACGCGTGCCATTGAAAAATAATCAGAGATGTTTCGCCTCGCTCAACATGGCAAAGCCCAATGCGGTCGAACCCTACCGACGTCTTTGCCGACAAAATTCGCGCATTAACTCCATCGCCTCATCAATCACTTCCGCAGAAATGTCGAGCGCAGGACGGAAACGGATTGAATTTTCGCCGGAGCGAAGAGTCAAAACGCCGAGATTAAAAAAGCCGTGCCAAAATTGTTCGCGTATCTTTGCGTCGGGCAAATCGAAAGCAAGGAACAATCCCCGGCCGCGTGCCGCGGAAATGAGTGGCTCTTCCTCCTGCAACTCCTGTAGTCGATCCAGGAAATACGAGCCGACTTTCGCGGCGTTTTCCACGAGATGTTCTTCCTCGATGATGCGCAGAAAATGCGTCGAGCGTATCATGTCAGTGAAGTTGCCCCCCCAGGTCGAATTCAGCCGACTGGGTAAACGAAACGCGTTGTTGTCCACTTCATCGATACGCGGGCCGGCCATCACACCGCAAACCTGAGCTTTCTTCCCAAACGCCATCATGTCGGGCAGGACATCGAAATGTTCGCAACACCAGTTGCGGCCAGTCGCGCCCATGCCGCACTGGACTTCGTCGAAAATCAGCAGGACATCATTTTCGTTGCAGATCTTTCGTAATTTTTGCAACCATTGGCCACGGAAATGGTTGTCGCCTCCCTCGCCTTGAATTGGCTCGATAATGACTGCGCAAATATCGACGTTGCGCTGCTGCACGAATTCGCGGATCTCGCGCTCGGCTTTCTGTTCGCGCTCAATCACGTCAGCTTCGCGGTTCGATTCGGGCAACGAAAAATCGATATGCGGGCACGAGACGCGGGGCCAATCGAATTTTGCGAATAAATCTGTCTTACGCGGGTCCGTGTTGGTCAGACTCATCGTGTAGCCGCTTCGGCCGTGAAACGCGTGCCTGAAATGCAAGATCTGGGTGCCACGTTCGCCGCGGCCGGCGGCCATGTTCTTGCGCACCTTCCAATCCATCGCCGCCTTTAAACAATTCTCGACCGCCAATGCTCCGCCGTCGATGAACAGGTAACGTTGAAGCGGCGGCAGCCCGACAACGCGCTCAAATGTCGCCACAAATTCAGCGTATCCCTCAGAATAAATATCGGAGTTCGCGATTTTCACTTTCGCCGCACGCAATAAATCGCGCTGTACCTCCGGAGCATCGAAATGCGGGTGGTTAAAGCCAACCGGCATCGAACCAAAAAAGCCGTAAAGATCGATTAGGCGCCGATTATCGACCCTGTTGTGCAGATATGAGCCGCGACTTTTGTCGAGATCGACGACGATTTTGAAACCGTCCAGCAACACATGGCGCTCGATCGTGTTGAGGACTTTCGATGGGGCTAATGCTTTTTCCGGTTCCCTCTTTGGCGTTCGGTTTCGGCTCAAAGGGGTCTCCGCGAGAACGGGTGCGATACTCATCCGAGATCGTAATCTGTTGCGCCGACGCGGTCAATGGGAGGGCGGGGTGTTCTGCCCGTTTTATCCGGCATTTTGCCGGACAGTCTTCAATCAACGGGAAGCTTGGGATTTTTTAATTCAGAGGGCACCGCCGGCAACATGCTGTCGGCAGTTAGCAAAATGCTCGCGCTGCCCAAAGCGATTTACACAATGCCGTCGCGTAACAACGCATGCTTGCCGGCCAATAAATCTTGCACCAGAGCGTAGCCACGCTTGTCGGCATTGCGCGCGATACCGGCAAAGTGATGGTCGATCCGCATTCGCGCCGAGCGACAGAAATAATCGGCGACTCCGAGAATTTCATCAGTTGGTTTTCCCTGTCCGAGCAGCCATTGCGCATAAGAACAGGTCGCGCTGATCGCAAATAATTCCGTCGCGATCCCGACGAATCTGGAAAGGAGTAGTTGCTCTCGGTCCAGTTTCGGACCGAACCGCGCCATGGCGTGAAACAATCCGCGTGCGAGTCGCTTGCTTGTGCGCGCCGCGTAATCGACGTGGCCGAGAAGTATCTCGTGCAAATTGTCGATTTTACCTACGCCATTCGGCATCCACTGCCGCGGATACCAACCGGCATAAAATTTTCCGGAGGTCATCACGGCCTTCGCGCGCTCAGACGTCGGCAGTTGAGTGTTAAATATTGCACCGCCAACCTTCAAATGTGGATCGAGGGCCTCGCGCGCGATAAACAGCCGCATGATCTCACTGGAGCCTTCAAATATTGTGTTGATCCGGCAATCACGCAGGAAACGCTCCACTGGAATAGCATCTTCGTTACGGCCTTTGAGAGATTGTGCGGTTTCGTAACCGCGACCGCCACGCACCTGCATCGCGTCGTCTGCGATCCTCCAGGTTGTCTCGGTCGCCCACATTTTGCACATCGCGGTTTCGATACGAAGGTCGCCCGCTTTGCGATCGACCAGGCCCGAAGTGAGAAACGTGATTGCTTCCATCGCGAATGTATTGCCGGCCATTTCGGCGATCTTGCCAGCGATGGCGGAATGTTTACCGATCGGCCCGCCCCATTGAATTCGTTCGCTCGCCCACTTTCTGGAAATTTCGAGCAAACGCTTCGATAAACCAACGCATGCAGCGGGAATCGTGAGGCGGCCGGTATTCAAGGTGGTTAGGGCAACTTTCAAACCCTGACCTTCCTTCGCGATCATGTTCTCACGCGGCACACGGACGTTCGTGAATTTCACAATGCCGTTGTAAAGCGCGCGCAATCCCATGAAGCGACACCGATAAGTAATTTCCACGCCCGGCCAGTCCACATCGACGATGAATGCCGTGATCTGCTTGCGTTCTTTGCCCTTGACGATCTTGGGCGGTGTCACTGCCATGACCACGAGCACACCCGCTTTGATCAGGTTCGTACACCAAAGCTTTTCACCATTCAGAATAAAGGCCGAACCATCTTCGGTCGGATCGGCCCGGCAACTCATGTTCGCGGGGTCGGAACCGGCGTTCCATTCGGTCAGAGCGAAGGCGGAAATTTCCTTTCGCGCGACGCGCGGCAGATATTTTTTCTTTTGCTCTTCGGTGCCGAAAAGGAGCAAGGGCTGGGGAACACCGATCGATTGATGGGCCGAAACGAGCGCGGTCAAATTTGCGTCCCAGCTTCCAAGCAACATCGCAGCCCGGCCATAGTTGACCTGTGACAAGCCGAGACCTTCGTATTGTTTCGGAATTTTGACGCCAAACGCACCTATCGCAAACAGCTCCTCAATGTTCTTCTGCGGAATTTCGCCGGTGCGATCGACCTCGTCTGCATCTACATTCTCACGTAAATAGCTTTCAAGATTGGCGAGAAATTCCTTGCCAGCCTCGCGATCTTCGGCGCTCTGCTCCGGCCATGGACAAATCCGATCAAAATCGTAGCGCCCAATGAAAAGATTGCTCGCGAAACTGCCTCGCTCGTCCAGCGGATCGCGCGCGGCCTCCGCCAGCTCGAGCGCTTCGCGCTGGCCTTTGGACATTTTCGATGTGTCGATCACCGCGGCAGGGGCTGGCTTGTCGGGCTTTGCGCTGGTTTCCGCAGCGATTTGTTTCTCCGGAGCTTCGAGCGGCGATTTCATCTGGGGAGCGCGGGCATATTGCCGGCATCAGGAGACAGATGCCGCTCAGAGAGCGTTTCCGCAGAATGCCGAAAGAACCGGACAGGATGTCCGCGCTCCATTTTTGATTTATTCGTCATAAAACTTCGTCCCGTCGCGCGCGTGCTTCTTCAAAATTTCGCAAGGCGAAAATTTTTCCTCGGTTCGGGCTAGTCGCTCCAGTTCTTCGACCACTTTGCTCAGTCCAAAGTGTTCCGCGTATCGCAAAGGCCCGCCGCGAAATGGCGCGAAACCGGTTCCCAATATCATTCCGTAATCTGCGTCCTCCGCAGATTCCACCACTTTCTCTTCTACGCAACGAGCGGCCTCGTTCACCATCAAAAAGACGAGTCGCTGCGCCAACTGTTGTTCGTTCATTCCCAAGCGCGCATCGCTATGCCGGTCACCTGGAATATTTGGTCCATCGGGCCCTTCTGGCTCGCCATGCAAACCACGCCACCACTGCGTCAGATGTTCGTTAGGCATCTGGGCTTTGCCTTCGTATTTGTAAAAACCCGCGTCGCTTTTTCGACCAAGCATCTGCTGATCACGCAACCAAAGCAGAACAGTCGGGACATGATCGCGCCGGCCAAAAGCCTTCTCGAGCGTGTTGCCGATATCGTTCGTAATATCGACGCCAATTTCATCGATCAGTCGTAACGGCCCCATCGGCATTCCCCACTCCAGCATCACAGGATCGATCCGCTCCGCATCCAGGCCGCCTTCGAAAAGCTCGGCGGCATCAAGCAAGTATGGAAATAAAACGCGGTTTACCAGGAAGCCCGGGCTGTCGCGCACCACCACCGGCACTTTTCCAATTTGTCGTGTGAACGCGAGCGTACGGTCACGCGTGTCTTCCGACGTTTGTTTTGCGATGACAACTTCCACGAGCTTCATCCGACTCACTGGATTGAAGAAGTGCATACCGATGACACGCTCGGGCGACACCGTCACATCCGCGAGCATGCTGACCGGAAGCGCTGATGTATTTGTTGTAACGATTGTTTTCGGCCCGGCCTCCATCGCCAGTTCGCGAAAAACTTCCTTCTTGATCTCCATTTTTTCGGAGGCCGCTTCAACAACGAATTGCACATCACGCAACTCCATTGGCGCAGTCGATCCACAAATACGGGCCCGACCCTCCTTTGCTTTCTCCTCTGTCATCAAGCCGCGCTTCACGGCGTCGCCGTAAACTTTTTCAATAGTCGCCAAACCGCGGTTGATTTGCTCGCGCGCGACATCACGTAGAATCACGGTCACACCACGCGAACTGAGCCACTGCGCGATGCCAGAGCCCATAACACCCGCACCAATCACAGCCGCGTGCACAATTTTTTCGGGCTTCGTCCTCGACGTTGCCTTCTTGTATTTCTCAGCGAGGAAGAAATTGCGTATCAGGTTTTGGGTCGATTCCAGTTTGCCGAGGTCCACGATGGCGTCCAGTTCCAGCCGCAACGATTGATCCGGCGAAATCGAAAGAGTCTTGTTGATGATGGCGTAAGCACGTTCCGGTGCGGGATTCGCGTGTGTTTTAGGAAGGCGGCGCTCCTGCGAGCTCCCGCTCGCTGCGATGCGTCCATCGACCTTGCGTTTTCCAGACCGCAGCTTCTCACGCGCACGTTCGAGAAGCCGATCGCGCGAAGCTACTTCATCGACGAGACCGAGTTTCAACGCTTCCTGAGCGGAATAAAGTTTACCGTTCAAAATCACGTCAGCAGCTTTTTCCGCACCAATCAAGCGCGGCAGTCGCGTGCAGCCACCCCATGCCGGAAGAAGGCCGAGAGACGTTTCAGGGAGCCCGATCCTCGTCGCAGGATCATCTGATGCGACGCGATAATCGCATGCCAGCGCAACTTCGTAGCCGCCGCCAGCGGATGCGCCATGGATCGCGGCAACTGTGGGAATTTTAAGATTCGCCAGCCGGTTGAAGACATGCTGACCGCGTTCGATAAATCCGCGCATTTCGCCCGTTTTCGCGCCTTGCAACAGCGTTTTCAAATCCGCGCCGGCAACGAAGATCGATTTTTTTGCCGATGCGACGATCAGGCCGCGCAGCGATAGATCTTTATCGACTGCATCCAGGTGCTCACTAAATTCGTCAAGAGTAGCAGCGTCGAAAATGTTCGCGCCCGAGTCAGGGCGATCGAAGGTGAGCACGCAAATGTGATCGTCATCTATCTCGCGTCGAATCATTGGAGCAAAAGCAACCGCAGGCATTGCTTTCATTTTGGAACGTTTCCGGAAAATGCCAAGTGCGGAAGGCCAATGTCAACGACCAGCCAGTAAACTTTGTAACGTTTCGATGAAGTCTTTGGCGGTCGTTGCTTTGGGCTGGTGCGAGTGCTAGAAACGCCACGTGGTCGGTAAGATTTTAGAACCCGAAATCAGGAGCATGATCGAAGCGCGCGATTTTGCAGCGCTGCGTGAAGTCTTTCGTGAATGGCCGCCGGCCGATGTGGCCGAAGTGATTCTCGACCTGCCGGAAGACGAACAGGTAATCATCTTCCGCGTGCTGCCTGCGGCACTGGCTGCGGATGTTTTCGAATATATCGGGGTTGAGGAACAGCAGAAATTGTTACGCGCGATGGCACACGAGCAGGTCGTAGCGATTCTGAACGAGATGTCGCCGGACGATCGCACGGCGCTCCTGGAGGAATTGCCAAGCGCAGCGGCGCGTCAACTGATCCGTCTGCTCACACCGGAGGAACGCCGCGTCGCAACGACGCTGCTCGGTTATCCGGAAGACAGCGTCGGCCGTTTGATGACGCCGGATTTTATCGCGGTGAAGGAGGATTGGACCGTGCAACAGGTGCTCGATTATGTGCGTGAGTACGGGCGCGACAGCGAGACCCTAAACTTCGTTTACGTTGTCGACGAGCGAAACAAATTGATCGACGACGTGCGGATGCGTGAATTTCTCCTTCGTCCGCTTTCGACAAAGGTCTGCGAAATTCGCGATCAAAATTTCGCGGCGCTGAACGTGGGCGATTCGCGGCAGGAGGCGCTGAACGTCTTCCGTAAGTACGATCGTGCTGCGTTGCCAGTGATCGATTCAAGCGGCGTGCTGGTGGGAATCGTAACGAGCGACGACATGCTGGACGTCGCAGAACAAGAGGCTACCGAGGACATCCAAAAGCTCGGCGGTATGGAAGCGTTGGATGAGCCCTACACCACCATTCCATTTTTACGAATGCTAAAAAAACGCGCGACATGGTTAATTCTTCTTTTCCTTGGCGAAATGCTCACCGCCACGGCGATGCAAGGATACAACAGCGAAATCGAAAAGGCGGCAATTCTTGCCATGTTTCTGCCTTTGATCATCTCGAGCGGTGGCAATTCCGGATCGCAAGCGACGACTTTGGTCATTCGTGCGATGGCGCTCGGCCAACTTCGTTTGCGTGATTGGTTTCGTGTAGTTCGCAAAGAACTTTTGTCTGGACTTTCCCTCGGGCTGATTCTTGGAACGATTGGTTTCTTTCGAATCTCATTGTGGCAGTACCTGCACATTTTTAATTACGGACAGTATCACTGGCTGGTGGCCATTACGGTTGGCGTCGCGCTTGTCGGCGTCGTGCTCTGGGGAACTCTTAGCGGAGCGTTGCTTCCATTCTTGCTGCAGCGTTGTGGACTCGATCCGGCCGCGTCCTCCGCACCATTCGTTGCCACGCTGGTGGACGTGACTGGTTTGGTTATTTACTTCAACGTCGCGTTGTTAATTCTCCGGGGGACACTCTTATGATCAAGGTGCATGGCCAGGTCTGAGATTGCCCACGTCCACTCGCTCGGCTACAACTGAATTCGACTGATGTTCTCGATCCAAAAAATCTTTGGCCGTGAAGGAAAATTCTTTGATTTGCTGGAGGCTAGCGCACAACAGGCCGATAGCAGCGTGCATCATTTGATCGCACTGCTGGAAAAACTACAACAGCACGAAACGCCGGAGCACCTGGAGGAGTTTGCTCATAGCCGGCGAGAAGATAAGCGGATCACACAGGAGTTGACGGAAAAGCTTTCAACGACCTTCGTCACGCCTCTCGAGCGAGAGGACATTCAGGAACTGGCTGCTGCTCTTTATAAAATACCTAAGACCGTAGAGAAGATCGGCGAACGGATTTTGATTTGCCCGGAGGACCTGCGGGGACACAGCTTCCAAAAACAGATGGAACTGCTCGATCAAGCAGCCGAAACCGTGATGGGGATGGTGAAACAGTTGCGCAAAGGGATCGACGCCAATACTGCGCGGGAGATGAATGCCAAACTCCAAACTATAGAAGGCGAAGCGGACCAGCTTGAACTCGACCGCCTTCGTAATCTTTTCCAGGGAACATACGAGCCAAAGCAAATCATTTTTTTGCACGATCTTTACGGCCTGCTGGAGAAAGTGATCGACCGCTGCCGGGACGCGGGGAACATCATCCTCCAGGTGGCGCTGAAGTATTCGTAGCAAGCTCATCGCGTGCTCACGCTCGTCTTCGTCGTAATCGCAGCGGTTATCTTCGAGTACAGCAACGGCTTTCACGACGCCGCGAACGCGATTGCTACGGTCGTTTCCACGCGGGTGCTGACGCCACGCAAGGCGATCGCCATGGCTGCCTTCTTCAATCTCACCGGCGCGCTTTTTGGCGGTGCGGTTGCTTCCACAATCGGCAAAGGATTAGTGGACACAAATGTTGTCACCATGACGACAGTACTTTGCGCAGTGATTGCCGCGTTCGCGTGGAACATCATCACATGGTGGTTGGGTTTGCCATCGAGCTCCAGTCATTCGCTTATTGGCGGCCTCTGCGGCGCTGCGCTTGCTTCCGCGCGCGGCGATTGGTCGGTCATCAAATGGAATGCCGATGTGTGGCCAAAAGTTATTTTGCCGATGATTACGTCGCCATTTGCGGGATTTATTTTCGGCGCCCTGTTGATGTTTCTGCTTTTCCTGGTGTTGCGTCGGTTCACGCCGCGCTTCGTTCACTCGCTCTTCGGCAAACTGCAAATCCTTAGCGCAGCCTGGATGGCGCACAGCCACGGCACAAATGACGCTCAGAAAACAATGGGCATCATTACGCTCGCGTTGTTTACCGGCACAAATGCCGGAAGTTTCGATCATCTGCCAGCCTGGCTGGGTTTTCTAAAGACACCGGCTTTCGTTCTGCCGAAATGGGTCATTGGTTTGTGTGCCCTGACCATGGCGGTGGGAACCGCCGCGGGAGGTTGGCGCATCATTCGGACACTCGGACATCACATGGTGAAACTGCAGCCTGTGAACGGATTTGCGGCGGAGACATCAGCCGCTTTAATTATCCAGGGCGCGAGCTACTACGGTATTCCGCTGTCAACAACTCACGTAATTACAAGCTCTATCATGGGCGTCGGCGCGGTGAAGCGCCTGGGCGGAATGAGATGGACAGTTGTGGAACGAATTGTCTGGGCTTGGATTTTGACTCTGCCGGCAAGCGGATTGATCGGCTATGCATTGGAACGCGTGGCTGCAGCGCTGTGATGTGAATACCTAACTAAAGCCAGCTATAACCTGTCCAGCTCTGCGATTACTTTCTGCATGCCGCTGACCACGAGCGTGAAGCGGTCATAATCAAGCTTGTCCGGCTTGTCGTTCGATGAATGATAAAACGGGTAACGAAACGGCGCAGTATCAGTGACCATGATCGCCCGGTAACCCTGCTGCCAGAATGACCATTGGTCCGACCAACCAACGCCGGGTATGAACGCCGGAAGCGCGGCGCCTTCAGACGGGACCTTTGCGTGCTTGCGAAAAAGCGCAATGACTCCACGCAGTAACGCACGGGACTGAATGTTGCTGACGAAACCGATGAAGTTGCCGACCTTCGGGTAAAACACGCCCAGACCCGGCAACGGATATGTTTGTGAATTCGGTGCGTCGGAATAATAACCGATTGTTTCCAAACTGATCACTGCGGAAAACCTGTCGCCACGTTCTTTGCATCTGCGGGCATAAACCAAGCTGCCCATTTCACTCGACAAGAAGTAAGGCGGCTCCTCATTTGCGAATGCAACAAAGCGTAACGTGTGTTTCGGTTTCACCGCGGCAAACCGCCGCGCCAGGGAAAGCGTTGCAGCAACGCCTGTTCCATTATCGTTTGCGCCGGGCGAGCCAAACGCTGAATCATAATGCGCGCCGACCAGGATGATCTCACGCTCGGTGCCCCGAATTTCTGCCTCGATGTTATGGCAAGCTTGTCCACGCATGTCGTAGCTGTCTCTTCGCGAATGGAGACCGGCACCTGAGAAAACATCTTCAATAAAATCGGCAGCGACATTAAGCTGGGCGTAATGCTGCATGTTGCGCTCGCCGATCTCTCCCGCCAGCTTCTGCACATTTGCACGGAGCTCCTCCCGTAACGCGATTTCATCCGTCGATAGCGGCGCCGCTGTCGAAACAGTTGTCCCAGGCATCCTCACTGCAATCCACCAGAGTAACACCAAAACCGCAGCGAGGACGATGCTGATGCGCAGGGCACGAAAAACAATTTTCAAGACAATGGCACAGACGTTATGCGGCTGCAGTAAAGCAGGGGAGCGCGAGCATTCGGCTTGCTATCGCTACACGTTGCCAGGGGGCTCTCGCGCGAATCGCGAAGCGGCATCCACAGTTCACGCGAGCTTTTTTCGGAACCGCAGAGCGCATACGCTAAAAAGTAGATTCGACATCACAATCAGGATTAAAAGGTTTGGCCAGTATTCGAGAAAATTTGCGCCGCGCAGAATGATCGCTCGCATGAGCGCAATGAAATACGTCGTCGGAAACAGCGCGCCAAGCGCGTAGAAAATCCACGGCATGGTTTCACGCGGAAAAATGAACCCGGAAAAGAATACGCTAGGCAACAGGAAAACCATCGACATTTGGAGCGCTTGCATTTGGTTTTCGGCCCTGGTGCCAATTAGCAACCCCAGGCTCAACAGCGCGAAGACGTAAACCAGCGTCGAAAACATCATCGCAAAGACATTGCCCACGATAGGCACGAAAAAAATAAAGCGCATGATCGTGAACAATATGATCGCCATTGCCATGCCGATGCACAGATATGGCACCAGTTTGCCGAGCATGAGCCCGGCGGGGCTCAATGGACTCACCAACAATTGTTCAAGTGTGCCACGTTCTCGTTCGCGAACCAGAGCCATGGCCGCCGCAACTGTCGTTCCAATTTGCAGAACGACTCCGATCACGCCTGGAACAAAAAAGTTTGGCGCCCGCATCGCCGGGTTATAAAGCATCTGCGGCCGAACATCGACCGGCATGCCCGTTCGGCCAGTCTCGCTCAGCAGAGATTCCAGTGATTGCGTCAATGCGACGCCCAGCCCGGTCTGAAGAGCCTGCAACGCGGTGGTTGAATTGGATCCGTCGACAAGCAATTCCACCTGCGCAGAATGACCCGCCATCAGTTCGCGCGTAAAGGTAGGCGGGATGTAAAGAGCAGCGTACGCGCGGCCTTTGCGCATCTCGCTTTTGAGTTGGTCAACGCTTTGCACTTCGCCAACCACGCGAAATGATTCAGTATTCACGAACCTATCGATCAATTGGCGACTCTCAACGGTGCGATCTTCGTTGAGAACGAGCATCGCCATATGTTTCACGTCGTTGTCGAGCGCGTACCCGAACGCAATCATCTCGATTAGGGGCGGAAAAAAGAAGAAAAAGAGGGTCAGCGGATCGCGCCAGACGATGATGAACTCCTTGAAGAGAATTGCGCCAAGCCCGCGAAACGGTCTGGGTTTTCTGTGTTTCATGGCTCCGCTGCGCTCCGCCGCGCGGAATCGTCAAAAAATTGAAACGGCATGATGCACATCGGCTGTTCGCCGTTTTGCCTTTCACCGGTTCGCATCACGAATCAAGCCGCCTTTCGTTCAGCCGCATGCTTGGCAGAAAGCTCGACAAATACGTCCTCCAGCGACGGGCCGATTTCGTGAATCTCTGCGCCGGTTATACCAACTTTGCGCAGTTGTTCTTCGATATGCACGCGTTTGACTGTCTCGTCGACTAACAAATGCATCGATTGGCCGAAGACCGTGGCGCTACGCACTCCGGCCATTTCGTGCATGGCATGCAGCGCCGTCGTCACGTGATCGCAGGTGACATCGAGCCGGCGCGTTCCAGGTGGACTTACCTCCGGCAATTTTTTTAATTCATCCGGCTCACCGCACACGATCAATTTGGACATGTAAATGTAGCCCACGTGATCGCAGCGTTCCGCTTCATCCATGTAATGGGTAGTGACGAACAGAGTCATTCCTTTGCCAGCGAACTCGAACAGCAAGTCCCATAGCTCTCGCCGCGCGACGGGATCGATGCCGGCAGTCGGCTCGTCGAGAAAAAGCACGCTTGGTCGGTGCATGAGCGAACAAGCCATCGCCAGACGTTGACGCCAGCCACCTGAGAGTTGGCCAGCGCGCCTGTCGATGTACGGCTCGAGATGCGTCGTGGCAATCATCTCGTCGCGACGCTGATTTAATTCTCTACCGCCAAGACCATACAGTTTCCCTGCGAAAATCAGGTTCTCGTTCACTGTCAATTCGTCGTAGAGCGAGAATTTCTGAGACATGTATCCGATCATTTCCTTCATCGGTTCCAAATCTCGAACGATGTCGTGACCGCCGATTCTCGCTGTGCCGCCGCTCGGCTCCAGAATTCCGCATAACATTCGAATGACGGTCGTTTTCCCCGAACCATTTGGCCCTAGAAAGCCAAAAATCGAGCCTTTCCCGACAGAAAACGAAACATGATCAACAGCGGTAAAAGCGCCGAAGCGCTTCGTCAGCTGTTCAACTTCGATCATCGGTTCAGACATAAAGATTAATTAGATGGACCCGGGTTCTCCCCGACGCGTTGTCGGGGCCGGAGCTATCGGCTTGAAGGATAAGCCCATCCACCCTTTGGTTTCCTGATTCATTTGATTGCCGCTCTATTTCACATTCGGAAAGTAGACATCCGCCGCCATGCCAGCGCGCAAACGAGCGTCATCGCTCGGCAAACGAACTTTGACGCCGAATACCTGCCTGATCCGATCGGCTACAGTTTGCACGTTGCGCGGAGTAAACTCAGCCTGGCGGTTGATCTGCTCGACTACGCCGTCGAAATCCGAGTGCGGAAACGAGTCGACGCGTACATTAACGTGCTCGCCCAGTTTAATTAAACCGAGCCAGGATTCCGGAACGTAAACGCGTACCCACAGATGGCCGATCAAGATCAGCGTGGCGGCTTCTCGATTCGCCGGCAACACGTCGCCAACTTTTACGCTGAGCACTTCGAGGATGGAATCGGCGGGGGCAGTAACCTGCATCTCCGCCAACTGGGCGTCGATATCAGCAAGCTGCGCACGCGCCTGCGCGACCCGCATTTTTGCCGCGGCGACGTTTTTCTCCTGAGATTTTGCCGCACTATCGGCGCGCTCGGCATCAGTGGATGAAACCACTCTTCGCTGCAGCAGCTCCTGCTGCCGCCGCGCGTCATCGCGCAGAAATACCAACTGCGCTTCTTGCGCGTCGGCATCGTGAATGGCGGTGTCAATCTGTGCCTCGGCAAGGTCGCGGCGAGCTCGCAGCTCCGACGCATCCAGTTGAACAATCACCTGACCTTCGTGCAAACGGTCGCCTTCCCATGCAAAAATTTTCTCTACGCGCCCGCCCGCGCGCGGCCCCACATGTGCTTCGTCCACTTCAATCGTCCCAGAGACAGAGTTTCTGCGATTGTCACAACCGGCCAGCAAGAAAAGGAAAGTCAAAGCTACCGCTGCGCGCAACAATCGTTCGCCGCAGCGAATCGGCCGCGATATACGGCAGCCGAAGCGATTTTCGCTAACGAATGACCTGGTCACGTTTTTCGTCCCTTTGATGTCAGCACGCCTTCGAGAAGAATCTTGAGAATGCCGGTGTACCCTTCTTTTGGCATCATCCCAAGCTCCTCCATCTTCGGCGGATTCATGATCGATTGAACCGTACTCAATAAGATTTCGATGATTAGTCTGACCGGAACATCCTTGCGCACCATTCCGAGCCGCTGCCCGTCTACAAAAAACTTTCCCATGTGGCGCTGGATCAGAGCGGCCCGGCGGCGTTCGACCATTTTGAAAACGTCCGGTGCTTTCTGGCGCATGTCGCGCACGAACGGCGGCTTGATCTCATCCAATTCCCGTTGTGTACCAGCCAGCAAGTCGCGCAAGGTCGCCGGGAAATCGTCCGGATGTGCGCGCGTAATTTCCTTAAGTGTTGTTTCGACGCCTGTTAATTTATCGGCTAGTACAGCCTCAAGCAGATCGAACTTGGCAGGGAAATGAGTGTAAAGCGTTTTCTTACTGATGCCCAATTCATCCGCCAGATCGTCCATGGTCACACTGCGAAATCCATGACTGAAGAAATGCTCCCGCGCAGCGCGGATAATCCTCTGGCGGCTGGCGTCAGGCATTCGGCTTGGTGGTAACAATTTGCCGGCCCGTTTCATATTCTGTGGTACTTCCTACCATAATTGTGGAAACTAATCCAGTTTATTTAGTTTCCAACACCTTTGCGGCCACCATCCGAGAGATGGAGGTCTCCACCCTCGGGTCACGTGCGGAGCGGCATTCAATGTAACGGAACACCTGATCGGACAATTCGGTGTCCAGAATCTCCATATCCGGGTACCCTAAAGCCGTGGAGTTACTGGGCGCGCTCAAAGCACACTTCGGCTACGATCGGTTCCGACCGCTGCAACAGGAGATCGTCGAAGACGCGCTCGCAGAACGGGATGTCTTCGTCCTCATGCCGACCGGCGGCGGGAAGTCGCTCTGTTTTCAGTTGCCCGCGCTGATGCGCGATGGACTTACAATTGTGGTGTCGCCGCTGATTTCACTAATGAAAGACCAGGTTGACGCGCTGCAGACTAGTGGAATTCCCGCAACTTATCTGAATTCCACCTTGCATCCGGAGGAAGCCAAAGCGCGCTGGCGCGGTCTGCATCGCAGCGAGTACCGGATGCTTTACGTAGCACCCGAAAGATTAGTGGTCGACACGTTTCTGGAGCGCGCCCTGAATTGGAACATTGCCCAATTCGCCATCGATGAAGCCCACTGCATAAGCGAATGGGGGCATGATTTCCGGCCTGAATATCGCGAGCTGAAAAAATTGCGAAAGCATCTGCCCGACGTGCCGATCATGGCGCTCACGGCCACGGCCACTGAGCGCGTGCGAGAAGATATCATTAAGGAATTGAAGCTGCGCGATCCATGCTGCTACGTCGCCAGCTTTAACCGGTCGAATCTGATGTATCGCGTAGTTCCGAAAACCGCGCCGTACGACCAACTACTGGCCTTCATTCGTAGCCGGCCTAACGATAGCGGCATCATCTATTGTGCCAGCCGCAAGAGCACCGAGTCATTGGCGCGAAATCTGAACGAAGACAACGTGAGCGCCAAACCATATCACGCCGGCCTTACCGCAGCCGAGCGCACACAACATCAGGAAGCTTTTCTACGCGACGACGTGCGCGTGGTCACTGCCACGATCGCGTTCGGAATGGGCATCAACAAACCGAATGTGCGTTTCGTTGTCCATTACGATCTGCCGAAAAATCTGGAAAGCTATTACCAGGAAACTGGACGCGCCGGCCGCGACGGACTGCCAAGCGAATGCGTGCTGCTATTCAGCCCGAACGACGTGGCCAAGCAACTGCATTTCATTGATGAGAAATCAGAGAAGGAGGCGCGCATTGCCCGCGTACAGCTTCAGAAAATGGTGCACTTCGCCGAGACCCGCGAATGCCGGCGCGTCGCGCTGCTGGAATATTTCGGAGAAACCTTTTCGCAGCACCGGTGTAATGCTTGCGACAATTGTTTGCAGCCACGCGAGACTTTCGATGGGACGATGCCGGCTCAAAAATTTCTTTCATGCGTATATCGCATCCACGCTAGACACGGATTCGGGTTCGGATTGGGACACGTGACCGATGTCCTTCGCGGCGCAGATACAGCAGCAATTCGGGAGCGGAATCACAACGAACTGTCCACTTACGGTATCGGCTCCGAATTGAAACGAAGTGAATGGCAGGCAATCGGTCGGGAGTTAATCCGACTGGGGCTCGTCGAGTGCGCATCGGGCAAGTTTGCGACCTTGTCGCTTACATCCAGGGGTCTGGAAGCGCTGCGAAAGCGAACTCCTATTGTTTTGACCAAACAAATCGATGTCGTTGAGAGAGGTTTGCGAAGGAGAGTGGGCACGATCGAATGTGACGAACCTTTGTTCGAGCGCTTACGCGCATTGCGTCGCCAACTCGCAGATGAACGCGGCGTGCCTGCGTACATCATCTTCTCCGATCTTTCGCTCCGTTGGATGGCGAGAGAGTATCCGAAGAATTCGAGGGAGTTTCGTCGCATCCCTGGTGTGGGCGAGCAAAAGCTCAAGGATTTCGGCGACACCTTTCTGGTCGAAATAAAAGATTTTCTGGCCGAAAATCCGCGCCGAAATTTTGCCGAGAATGTCGCTACCCGATTTGGCACGCCGCAGCGACTTTGAGACGGAGAATGGGGAATCACGAAGGCATCTCTCCAATCGCTTCCAAAAAATCGTTTGGAAAAAAGGAGCGAGGCTGATTGAGTATATGTATGGCGCCGATGCCGACGGATATCGGTTAAAACTACGCGAACACGCGCGTTATGAATCAGAGCCGTCTTCCAAACTCCTGACGTCTTATGGAATTCCTGCTTAACTTACCTCCAGCAATTTCGTTCTTTCTTGTATCGGTGGTTACAACCCTCATCGGGTTGGGGGGCCTTTACGTCGTACGAAAGAAGTATCCCACCGAAGTGCTTAAAGATAACCACGAAGTCGCTGCAATTATTTTCAACGCCTTTGGATTGTTTTATGGAGTGATGGTGGCGTTTGTTGTGTTTGTAACTTGGAGCGGATACGACGAGGCAACGAAAAATCTGCAATTGGAGGCCAGCGAAGCTCTGGATATTTTTCATAGTGCCGAGGCATTCCCCGAACCGACCAACAAGATTTTACGGCAGGGCTTGAGAGACTACGTCGCCTCGGTCTATAACGACGAAATAGAGCGACTTGGGCAGGGTCAGATAAGTCTTCTCTCTGGCGGAGGCCACACGCAGCTCGCATTGCTATTCCGCCAAGTCGATGCCCGGGCAATCCCAAACCGGGAACTTTACGCTGAAACGCTACATTGCCTGAATAATCTCGCCGAGTACCGCCGACTGCGAATTTTTGCCGGCAACGACACGGTCCCACCGGTTATCTGGGGAGTCATGCTGATTGGGGGGGTATTCACGGTCACCTACACGTTTTTCCTGGGAATGAAGAACATCAAGGCGCAATACATCATTTCATCTACGCTGACTATCACGATCACTCTGATCTTGTTATTGATCTACGTCCTTGATCATCCTTTTACGGGAGCAAGTAAGGTAAGCACCGAACCTCTAAAGGAGGTGCTTGATATAATGGAGAAGGGTTACACCTCGTAACTCCCGACACTCGCGCTCAAAATCGGCAATTCTTAGCGGCGCTTTTTTTTCGGCAAGTTTTTTCGCTTGGTCTTGGCCATTCTGCGAAGCTCCGTTTTACTCATTGACGTATACATGTTTCGCGACGCGCCCTTCAACGATGATTTCGAACGCTTTCCCCGTTTTGCCGCCAGCGCCGCACCCGCCGCCATTTGTTGTTTCTTTGATTTCGCAGGCATACATGAATCATTCGTTTAGCGAAGGTAGAACGGACTGCCCGGCAAGCTCCTGCCGCATGAAGCGGCGCTCACGCCGTGCGGCGCAGCCGGCACAGGAAATAGACAGGCACTCCGCTCAACACGATTAGGATCCCAATTCCCGATGTGGCCGGCGCCAGCCATGCGAGATCTACAACCAAAAATCCCGAAAGGATAATCGAGACAATCGGTACAACAGGATAAGCCCAGGTGCGATAGGGGCGTTCAGCTTCGGGCCTCTTGCATCGCAAAAGAATCAACGCAACGACCATTAGAAGGTAAAAGAGCAAGTCTGCCGAGACGATGTATTCAAGCAGTTGATTGTAAACGTTGCCGTAACTTGCCTTATGCGTCGCGGCGTCAGTGGTCACGGTACGCGGCAACACAAGCAATGTTGTCCAGATTCCCTGGGCCACCAGCGCTGCAGCAGGAACATGAAACCTGTTCGTCGTCGCGATTTTTTGGAAAAACAAGCGATCGCGCGCCATTGCATAGTACACACGCGCTCCCGCGAGAATCAGTCCATTATTGCAACCGAACGTGGAAATCATGATCGCGGCAGCCATGCACATCGCGCCAGGCTGACCGAAGAGCGTGTGCATCATGGCCACAGCAACACGATTCTGTGGAGCGTGTTGAATGTCTGGAAACGGTAGGACCGCCAGATATGCAGCATTCGCCAGTAAATAGAGTACGACCACAACGGCGCAGCCTCCCACAAGCGCGCGAACCAAATTCTTTCCAGGATCGCGAACTTCGCTGCCGATAAAGGTAACATTTGTCCAGGCGGTCTGGGCGAAAAGGGGACCTACCATTGATCGTCCAAAGAGCAGGGCAAGAGCGAAGCCGCCGGCGACACGAAGACCAGGCTGTGCGAGCTGCGGGTTCCAGCCGTTGGCCAAAGAATCCCACCACGCCGAATTCAGTGCGGCAGAATTCGCTTTCCAACCTAACGATATTCCGATCACAACCACGGCGACCAGGGCGACGGTCTTCGCAAAAGTGAATGTGTTCTGGACAATCTTGCCGATTTTAAGCCCGCGCGTATTGGTCCAGGTAAGCAAGGTGATCAAGCCGATCGCGACCAGTTGTTCCATTGACAAGCTGACCGCGTATTTGCCTAACGAGATTGGGTCAACGAGGTAATTATCCGGTGAAATTGCAGCGACAAAAACGCCGAGAAACTTCGCGAAAGCTATGGCCACGGCAGCGATGGTTCCGGTTTGGATCACCAGAAACAAAGTCCAGCCGTACACAAATCCTACCGATGAACCGTACGCTTCGCGCAAAAAAACATAAACGCCGCCTGCCCGCGGCATCATTGTCGCCAACTCCGAGCAACACAGCGCGCCGGTAATTGTCAGCAAACCGGCTAGCACCCAGGCGAGCAACAACCATCCAGGAGCGCCACTCAACCTTGCCGATTCTGCCGAAACGATGAAAATCCCAGACCCGATCATCGAGCCGATGACGATCATCATCGCGTCGAGAGGCCCGAGCGTGCGAACAAGACCGGTCCTTTCGGGCCGAATATCGGTTTCGTCGCTCATGGCAGCGTCAGTTGCCCTGTCATGTTCAGGGACGCGAAACATCTCTGACTCTATTTGTCATTTCATCGAGCTCGGAAAGACGGAAATCGGACTATCTCTTCGGCGCGCAGATCGTCACGCCTTCACTCTCGAGCTGAGTCCGCAATTCACGCGCGAACGCTACCGCGCCTGGCGTATCGCCGTGAACGCAAATCGTGTCGCCGCCCACATCGATATCCCGGCCTTCGACAGAGCGCACCTTGCCTTCGCGCAACATTCGCAAAACTCGCTCCGCCGCTTGTCTTGGGTCGTGGAGTAATGCGTCCGGTCGGGTGCGAGGAACAAGCCAACCGTCGTTCAAGTAGTTGCGGTCTGCGAAGATTTCCCGCGCGATTTTCAGTCCGGCTTTTCTCCCCGCGCGTTCCATGGCGCTATTTGCCGGAGCAAAGAGAACCAACGCGGGATCAACTGCGGCGATCGCCTGCGCAACCGCGTCGGCAATCTCCTTGTCGCGCACAGCCATGTTGTAGAGTGCGCCGTGCGGTTTGATGTGGTTCGGGCGAACGCCAGCTATAAGTGCCATGGACTGAAAAGCCCCGAGTTGATACACGAGTTGCGCGAACAATTCCGGAATGGGAACGACAATTTCTTTCCGCCCAAAGTTCTCTCGATCGACAAAGCTTGGATGCGCGCCGACCGCGACAGCTTTTTCTTTGGCGGCGCGAATCGAGTCGAATATCGAAGAGGGATCGCCGGCGTGAAAACCGGTCGCGATATTCGCCGAGCTGATCAGCTCGAACAGCTCGGCATCGTGTCCTGAGCCTTCGCCCAGATCGGCGTTCAGATCGACGGAGAATTTCATGAGGCGTGCAGACTTACTCCGACCCGGAAAAGATCCAGATCGTGCTCGCGTTCCAGCAGGAGCCGATGCGCATCGGACAGCGAGACTTCAGAAAAACGCACACGATCGCCGGCGCGAAGCTGCGCCGCGATACCAAGATCAACCGTGATCACATGGGCTATTTTGGGATACCCGCCGATGGTTTGGCAATCTCCCAAGAGTAAAATCGGCTTTCCGGCCGGTGGAACCTGGATAGTCCCGGGGGCGACTGCTTCGGAAATCAGATCGATGTAGTCCTCACGCTTCAGCTCTGGATTATCAAGCCGCACACCCATGCGATCCGAGTCCGGCGAAACGCAAAATTCATCATTTGTAAATCGCTGAATCGCTGAATCATCGAATCGAAACCAATCGCAACCACGAACGAAGCGCAAGACCGGGTTCCGCTTCACTGTGCTTGCCCAATCGTGCGGAGCGGCCCATGAGGAAATTCCGTTTGCAACGTCAGTTTGCGACCGCCCCTCGCCCAGGGACGCTTCGTCCCCATCACGCAAAGCACGCCCAAAAATTCCGCCAAAACTGGCGCGCAAATCGGTCGAACGACTGCCCAGAACAACCGGCACGTCCACTCCGCCAGAAATCGCTAGCCAGCATCGGCATCCAACCTTCGCGCGACCAAATTTCAATTCATCCCCAGGACGCAAATGCGCGACGTGTCCGGCTGGCAAGGATCGGGGTCCCATCTGAACGTCAAATTCGCCGCCGCACCAAGCCACTATTCGCTCGTCCTTGAAGCGCAAACACAAACTGCCAAGTGTGACTTCGAGCCCGGCCGCGTTTTCATCATTGCCAACCAGCAGATTCGCCACGCGCAACGCAAACGGATCCAATGCGCCGCTGGTTGAAACGCCGAATCGGCGAAACCCTCTGCGACCAAGATCTTGCACTGACGTTTGAAAACCAGCGCGGTGTACGATTGCTGTCATTCCCTCCGAAATGGAGGAATCCCGTGGGCCAAGCCTAAGGTGAAGCGGGATCCCTCGACTGCGCTTCGCTCCGCTCGGGAGGATCGTCTGCTCATTGCTTTGATGATTCAAATTCCTCCCGCGTTATTGCGCGAAATCGTACGCGATCGCCCGGACACAAGAGCGTGGGCGGATTCTTCGTCGAATCGAAGAGCTTGAGCGGTGTTCGCCCGATCAGATTCCAACCACCCGGCGAACGCAAAGGATAAATTCCGGTCTGCGCGCCTCCGATCCCAACGGAGCCGGGGGCGATTTCTTTTCGCGGGGTGTCGCGTCGCGGCGTCGCTAATTTGCTGGGCAAGCCGGCCAGGAACGGAAAACCGGGAACGAAACCAACGCACGCCACTCGATATTTGGCCGCGCTATGCAGTTCGGCAACCTTCTCCCTCGGGACCTCCGCACCCCGCGCAACGTCATCTGTATCGGGGGCGAACTCCGGATCGTAACAAACCGGAATCTCCACGATGCGACCAACGTTCTTAGAACTTCTTTTGTGTCTCCCACGGTCGCCGCCCGCGGCTACAACGGCGCGGATGCGTGATGCAAAGTAATCGAAGATTTCTTCGTCGGCTCGCTTCGCCCTGGCGATGATGGTTGGATCCAAAAAAATAGCGATGCTCGTGTAAGCCGGTGCCAGGTCAATCACACCATGGATGGATGCACGCTGAAGCAGTTGAAATACTCGCAGCACTTCATCCATCGCTTCTTCAGGCGCATCGTCAAATTGCTCGCGTACGCGCACAACCAGCGCGGAGTCGCCAAGAGGGATGATGTCCATTCACAGCAGGATATTTGTGCAAGGGCGAATGTCGATCACCACGGGTAGTTCCGGTGAGTGAAGGGGAGCGCGAGCATATTACTCGCCGAAATCGCCATGTTGCCGGTTTCCTCGTGCATTGGCGAGTTCTGGAGAACCAAATGTAGCGAGATCGCAAAGAACGGAAATACTAGAAGCCGACGTTTTTTACCGCTTTGCCCGGCCAGGTACCACGTGGTTGGTTGGCAACATGCCAGCTAGAGCGAGCAGAATGCTCGCGTTCCCTCACTCAGCGCGCTTCGCCTCAATCTCGATGTTGATCGCCACAGTCGGGCTGATTCCCGAGATGGTTTCAGTCGCCGGAGCAAACATCAAATCGAACTCACGCCGGTTAATTGGGTCGGTAACAACGGACCAGCGCGTCCGGCTCGTTTCGTTGATTGGTGTGAGCAGTTTTACGTGAAGCGTGACCGGTTTGGTCACGCCATGGATCGTGAGGTCGCCAGGAATATCACCAGCTTGCGGACCAGTCTGCTTCACGCTGCGGCTCTTGAACGTCATATTGGGAAATTTCTTCTCGTTAAAAAACTCGGCGCTGCGAAGATGGTCGTCCCGTTTTTTGATCTGCGTATCGATACTGCGCACATCGATCTGCGCCGTAACGAACGAATTCTCCGGATGCTCCCGATCGACTTCGATCCTGCCGCTAAACCTGGTGAATTTGCCGCGAGTGGTGCCGAGAAACTGATGCACGCTGAACCCAATCGTAGAGCTGGACTGATCGAACTTGTACGTCTCTTTCGCAGCGGCGCCCGAAATCAAACCTGCCGTTACGCCGACAGCGATCAGGCTGGACAAAATCCCTCTTACAAACGGCACTCTGGTGTTGAGCGAAACGAAACATCTCTGACTATTTCGATTCCAAAGCATTGGCCCAAAATGAATCAGAGATTGAAAGCCTGTCCTCGCAGACTTCCTCGAAGGCGTTCCATCCGCGCTTCGTTTAGAATGACAGTATGAGATCCGTCGTACAGTCATTTCGTACTTTTTCTCGTCTGTGCCGCTAGCGTCTTCAATAACGGGGTGCGGGAAAGCGGTAGTCGTCCAAACAGATTCCCGAGCGCGAATGCCGGATCGGATTTCAATCTCGTTTCATCGTGTACACCAGCGATGCGCGCAAGCTCAGTCTCGAAATGCGCCATCGCGCGCTGTGTCGGATCATTTGCATCGAGGTAACCGAAAGCCCGGCGCAGTAGACCGAAGAGTTCTGGCTCGCGATGATCGCGTTCAGTACAAATCTCGATTAACTCGACAAAATACGCGGCGGTCTGCGTGCGCAAATAATTGGTCCGAATACCCGGAAACGGATTCTTCAGGACGATTTCGGTGAGTGTATGCAGATCGGATTTGCGGCTCCGCACAATGGAAATTTCAGCCTCGTAAAACAGATCCAATTTTCCGGCAAACGCGCTTTTCGGGCGGCGAGCCCCTTTCGCAATGGTTTGGATGCAGCCAAACGATTCTGTGCACCATGAAACAATCAGAGTCGTATCGCTAAATTTCCGTTTGCGAAGAAGGATCGCCTCTGTCGTTTCCACCAATTCCAACCTACCACAGGAACAATTGCAACGTTGACGCTGGCAAGCAGAGTCATCTTGAGCGCCGCGAAGCGGAGTCGAAACGGTCCCGCGTACATTAAAGTTCTCCTACCGGCGTCCCTCGATTCCGCTCAAAATGACGGCTCTTAATGTTGCTATTTTTGCAATTGTCAGTCGACCAGCCATGATGAGTGATGCCGACGAGCAACACCGAAACAGCACGCGTGCCGGAGGACATCAGTGGTCGGCAACGGCGCATGCCGGTGGGAGGAATCACCTGGCGACATACTTTTCGCGCGTTGCGGCACCGCAACTACCGTCTTTTCTTCTGGGGACAACTGGTCTCGCTCATCGGCACGTGGATGCAACAGACGGCGATGAGCTGGTTCGTATACGAAATCACGAATTCAAAATTCTTACTTGGTCTTGTCGCTGCGGTAGGATCCGCTCCGATGGTGCTATCCTCGATCTGGGGCGGCGCGCTGGCTGATCTGCATCCGAAAAGATCCATCCTCGTAATGACGCAAGCTTCGCAAATGATCTGCGCATTTTTACTTGCGACAGGCGTCTGGCTCGGGTTCGCCTCGACCGGATTCATCATCGCTATCGCCGCGCTCAACGGAATCGCCATGGGTTTCGACATGCCGGCGCGTCAGGCGTTCACGGTCGAAATGACCAGCCGCGAAGATTTGTTGAATGCGATCTCGCTCAACAGCTCGATCGTAAATGGCGCGCGCGTGGTTGGACCATCGGTGGCCGGTTTAATGATTGGCGCGGTAGGCGTAGCGATGTGTTTTTTTCTCAACGGACTCAGCTTTGTCGCGGTAATCGCCGGTTTACTCATGATGCGCCTTCCGCCTTTTGAGCGAAGAATCGAAATCGCTTCAGCCCGCGAGCATGCATGGGAAGGGATTGTGTATTCAATGAAACATCAGCGTGTGCGCACAATTTTGGTGCTCTTTCTCGCGATCGGGATTTTCGGCTGGTCGTATACGGTTCTCATGCCAGCGTTCGCGCGCGATGTGCTTGGACGAGGCGCAAACGGCTATGGAGTGCTGATGTCTGCCAGCGGCACGGGAGCATTCGTCGGCGCGCTGGCTGTAGCGACCTATGGTCATTTGTTCGTTCCACGCAGACTCGCATTGGGAGGAGTCTGGCTCTTTGCAGGGAGCCTGTTCGCGCTCGCGCTCACACGCAATTTCTATGTCGCGCTGGCCTTTCTCTTCGCTGCCGGTTTTGGGATGCTGTTATTTTTCTCAACTTCAAATACCGTGCTGCAAACGATTGTGCCCGATGAAATGCGCGGACGCGTCATGGGCGTTTGGTCGCTCGTGTTCGGCGCCATGATTCCGCTAGGCAGCCTGGAAGCGGGGGCCGTTGCGCACTGGGCGGGCACATCTTTTGCCCTCGCATTCGGTGCGGTCATCTGCGCCGTTTCGGCAGCCGTAACATTAATTATTATCCGCAGGCGCGACGCAACTAACGCCCTTGCCCCGGAAACAGTGACCTGAGGAACTTCGGAGTTGTGACCAGCAGCGTTGTCGACGAAAAAGCAGCGTGCCTGAAATTTTTAACTGAGAAATGAGTGTCCAGACTCTTCATCTCATCATCGTCTTCTGTCTGGTTGTAGCAGTTTTCACGGCGTTCCTGCGGGAATGGCTTTCCCCGGATCTCGTGGCGCTGACCGCGATGGGTGTGCTGCTGGTGTCCGGCGTGCTTACAGCCGATGAAACACTCAGCGTCTTCAGTAATAGCGCCCCGATTGTGATTAGCTCCATGTTTGTGTTGAGCGCCGCCCTGGAGCGCACCGGCGTAATTGATTCTCTCGCCCGCATTTTCACCCGCATGGCTGGAACGACCGAACGGCGGGCGGCGCTCGCGTTGGCGGCGTTAACATTGCCACTCTCGGCCCTGACCAATCACATGCCGGTGGTAGTTGTGTTTGTGCCAGTTGTTCTGGCCCTCGCGCGCAGCACGAATTTGAAAGCATCGCGTCTGCTTATTCCGCTTTCTTACTTCTCCATCTTCGGGGGCACGATCACACTTATTGGGACATCTACGAACCTGCTCGTCGACGGAATCGTGCGACGCCGGGGTCTGGCACCATTCGGCATGTTTGAAATCACGCCGCTGGGAATCATCTTCGCAGTGATCGGTGTTGGATATTTGCTGGTCTTTGCGCGCTACCTTCTGCCCAAACGGGAAACGCTCGCGGCTCTTATCGGCACCGGGATAACGCGGCAATTTCTGACCCAAGCCGTGATCAGTAAGGCGTCGCCTCTTGTGGGCAAAACCATTGCCGAAACACCGCTCGCTCGATTGCGCGAAGCACAGATCATTACAGTCGTGCGCGGCGGCGAGCGATTGGAAACGCCATTAAACAGTTTGCGATTCGCCGCCGGCGATCAACTCCTTCTCGAAAGCTCCATCGCCGGCGTGAAAGGAATCAAGGAAATGTCCGGCTTGGTTTTCCAATCGGAAGCTGACCTGGGCCTCGAAGCCATTGGCGAACAACAAAGCATCCTCATGGAAGGAATTCTAGGAGATCGCTCCGCTTTTCTGGGCAGGACGCTCCATGAGCTCAATTTCGAGCAGCGTTATGGCGTGCTGATCCTGGCGGTGCATCGCCAGGGCGAGAACCTGCGGGAGAATTTCCAGGACGTCGAGATGGCTTTTGGCGACACGCTGCTGTTACAGGGCCCACCCGAAGCAATTCATCGACTCATGCAGGAGCGCGACTTCTTGAGTCTTACAGAACCAACACAACGCGCGTTTCGCAGGCACAAGGCGCCGCTCGCGATTGCCGGAATTCTCAGCGTCATTGTGTTCGCTGAATTTCACGTGCTGCCGATTGCGGCGCTCGCGCTCATCGCCGCGATTTTCGTTGTCGTCACGCGCTGCCTGGACATCGAAGAAGCGCGTGGCGCCATCCAATGGAGAATTCTCTACATGATTTTCGGCATGCTCGCGCTTGGTGTCGCCATGGAGAAAACTGGCGCGGCCCACCTCATCGCCAGTGGTGTGACTCGGGCCGTTGGTCAGTTCGGGCCGCGCGTCACCCTTTCGGTGATGTATTTACTCGCAACCATTCTTACGGAGCTGATTAGCAATAACGCCGTTGCTCTGATAACAACTCCGATCGCGTTCGAGATCGCAGCGACGATGGGAGTAGACGCGCGACCCTTCGCCGTCGCGGTCATGTTTGGTTGCGCGGCGAGCTTTGCCACGCCCATCGGGCACCAAACGAACACCTACGTGTTTGGCGCCGGCGGTTATCGCTTCGCTGACTTCCCGAAAATTGGCCTGCCACTCAATATCATTCTCTGGATCGTAGCCAGCATTTTCATCCCTCTCTTCTGGCCGTTCGTACCGAAATGATAAGTAGAGAGTTGTTAGGGAGATTGTCAGTTGCCTGACCGACCGTGTGCCGCTTTTGATTGCTCAGCGGTCAACGGTTGATGATGTGCAGGGCCCGCTTGTCGACGTTGAGCGCAGCCTCTCGCACGGCTTCGCTCAAGGTCGGATGCGCATGACAGGTGCGGCCGATGTCTTCGGAGCTGCCGCCGAATTCAATCACGGAAACGGCTTCGGCGATTAATTCCGATGCCGCATGATGCAGAATGTGGGTTCCAAGAACGCGATCGGTCTTTGCATCCGCAACGACCTTGACCATCCCTTCGACGTCATCAATGCAGAGCGCCCGGCTGTTAGCGCGGAATGGAAATTTACCGATACGCACATCAATCCCCTGCTCTTTCGCCTGGTCTTCAGTGACACCGACACCGGCCAACTCGGGGTTCGTGTAAATGATGCCGGCAATGGCCTGGTAGTTCACATGGCCCGCTTTGCCCGCGATAATTTCTACACACGCGATTCCCTCGTCTTCGGCTTTGTGCGCCAGCATTGGCCCGGCAATCACATCACCGATGGCGTAAACGCCTTCAACATTCGTGCGGAAATGTTCGTCCACTTTTATCCGTTTTTTTTCATCGACATTGATGCCGACCTTCTCCGCGCCTAATCCATCGGAAAACGGGCGGCGCCCAACAGAAACGAGAACTTTGTCTGCTTCGAACTTAAGTTCCTGGCCATCTTTCGTTGCGGTGACGATTGCGCGGCCGTTGTCCACGTTTACGCCGCTGACTCGTGCTTCGAGGTGAAATGTCATGCCTTGAGCGGTGAGCAGACGTTGAAGCAAATTCGAAAGCTCCAGATCAAACCCGAGCGCGATGCGCGGAAGAAATTCGAGAACCGTCACCTCCGAACCAAGCCGGTTCCACACCGAGCCCAACTCAAGGCCAATCGCTCCGGCGCCTATCACCACCAGTTTCTTTGGAGCCTCGTTGAATTCCAGCGCTTCAGTGCTGCTGACGATTGTTTTGCCGTCCAACTTCGCGAACGGTAGCTCCGCTGGTGCGCTGCCGGTAGCAATGACGATGTTTTTCGTTTCGATCTCCTGCGCCTCGTTATTTGAAGATTTGATCGAAACTTTTCCTGGTGCGGTGATCGTGCCCCAGCCTTCGAACAGAGTGACCTTATTTGTTTTCATCAGCGAGCGGACCCCGCTGTTAAATGTTTTCACAACCTTATTCTTCCGCTCCTGCATCTTTGCCAGATCAGCGCGGGCGCCGTCGATCACGATGCCGTGCTTGGCCGCCTCTTTTTGGACGAAGATGAAATGATCGGTGGAAGTCAAAAGCGCTTTGCTCGGAATACAGCCGACGTTGAGACAGGTCCCGCCAAGTTCCTTGTCCTTTTCGATCAATGCGGTCTTCAATCCAAGTTGTCCGGAGCGGATGGCCGCAATGTAACCGCCGGGACCAGAACCAATGATAACTACATCAAACTTTTCCATATGTGTGCACTGTCATTCTGAGCAAAGCGAAGAATCTCAGATCATGAAACCGCTACAAATCCAACGGGAACATTTTTGGATCCTCAATGCACTCCTTCACTTTGATTATGAAAGTCACCGCTTCCTTGCCGTCGATGGCGCGGTGATCGTAACTCAGCGCGAGGTACATCATTGGACGGACTTCCACCTTTCCATCGACCGCCACCGGACGCGGCATGATCTTGTGCATCCCGAGAATTCCGCTCTGCGGGGGATTCAAGATCGGAGTGGCAAACAGCGACCCATATACTCCGCCGTTCGTGATGGTGAACGTGCCACCCTGCAGCTCCTCAAGCTTCAACTTTCCGTCACGCGCTCTGGCTGCGTAGTCGCCGATCTCGCGCTCCAAATCGGCAAACGTTTTCTTATCTGCATCGCGCACGACTGGCACGATTAGTCCGCGCTCCGTCCCGACTGCCACGCCAATGTCATAGAAGTTGTTTTGAATAAAGTCGTCGCCATCGATGCGCCCATTAACAACTGGCACGGCTTTTAACGCTTCGACGGAAGCTTTAACAAAAAACGACATCAAACCGAGCTTCACCCCGTTTTTTTTCGTGAACTCCTCTTGTTTGTTGCGACGCAATTCCTGAATAGAGCTTAGATCGCACTCGTTGAACGTGGTGAGAATCGCCGCCGTATGCTGCGCCATCACCAACTGCTGCGCGATTTTGCGGCGCAATGGCGACATCTTTTTACGAGTGATCCGGGCTTCGGTTTTAGCCGCGCCGCCTTCGCGATGCTCCGGCGCGTCAGTAACGGAGTCGGACGCGGCTTTGGACGATTGAGGTTCGCGAGGTTCAATTTGCTCGGCGGCTTTCCCGCGTGCTTCCACCGCTTTGAGCACATCCGCTTTCGTTAACCGACCACCGTCACCAGTCGCAGTGATTTTTTGCGGTTGAAGCTTCTCTTCTTCTATAATGCGGCGGACGGCGGGCGAGAGAGGTTTCTCACCGATGGTTTTGTCCCCGTCGCTTTTTTTCTTTGTCTCCGAAGAAGGCTTCTTTGTTTCCGTCGGCCTCTCCCCTTTCTCTTCCGGCCCGTGCCTTTTTGAGTCGTCGATAACGGCAATGACTTCGCCGATCTTTACTTCCTGCCCCTGTGGAACCTTCGTCTCGAGGACGCCGGATTTCTGGGCGACGATATCCGTCGATACCTTGTCCGTCTCGAGCGCAAACAGCGGTTCACCTTCATTCACGAAGTCGCCGGATTTCTTGTGCCACGCCGAAACGACTCCGCTGGTAATCGACTCCCCGACTGACGGAACCTTTACTTCAGTGATCATTGTCAGAGTTATCCCGCATCTGCGGGACCAATCGAGCGTCGCGGTCGAGGTGAGGTTCGTCAAATTGTCCCGAAGACTTCATGAGCTGGCGCTGGAATAATGTCCCAGTGCAAATTTCCAAAACACGCGCGAAAGCCAGAACACGATCGTCGAGGCAATGACGAGATGAAGCATCAGCGGAACCGGTTGACCAAACGATTTGATGAGAAGGCGCGCGGGAATGTTCGCTATGATAACGACCGGGATGACCCAGCCAAAAATCACCCGGAACAGCCGCGGAAAAATTACGTCCGGATACCGGGCGATATTGAGAAAATTGAAATAGCCATAAACCAATCCCTGCGCGCGTACGATCCAGAAGCTGACCGCAGCCAAACCGAGCATGATTGAGTAATGCACCGCGATCCCGAAGCAAAGCGCCACCAGATACAGCAGAATGGAAGCTGGGTCGGGAGCCATGCGAAGCTTCGATAAGGAGAAGATAACCACTGCGGCGCCAAGCAGGGCATTAACAATGCTATCGAGCCCAAATTGCTTCGTGGAAACTGCGAACTGGCTGTCGATCGGCAACACCAGGACGGAATCAAGTTTCCCAGTCCGCACCAACTCGGGAATGTTCGCGACGTTCACAAAAAAGAATGCCTGGAAAAGCTGGGCAATGATCTGGTGGGTGCCGATCAGAAGCACGACTTCCCATTTCGTCCAATCGCCGATGTGATCGACATTGCCAAAAATGATACTAAAGAAAACGATTTGCCCGCAGAACCAAAGAACCTCGACTGCCATCCACAGCAAAAAGTTCGCTTTGAAACTCATGTCTCGGATGAGCGAGTTGCGCAGCATAATTGAATAAATTTCGATGTAACGGCGCATCACATTCGGCTGTCATTGATTTGTAGGACTTCGTCCATAGATGGGCTAGTCATGTTGAGCAAAGCGAAATGCTCGATTGTCTCTGTGGTGATCAATCCAGAAATGGTCAGAGATTCTTCGCTTCGCTCAGAATGACGTTACGAGATGAATTATAGAAGCGGTCAACTGCAGATCATATGAAACGTTTTTACCCCTGGCTCATCGGCATTCTCGGGCTGCTATTCATCGCGTTTGTCGTTCGGCACTTGCGGAATGATGGCGCTGCGACCTACCAGACTGCATCCGTCACGCGGGGTCCCATTACGCAGGCGGTGACCGCGACCGGCACACTGAATCCCGTGGTCAACGTGCAAGTAGGCAGCCAGGTATCCGGAAACATCGCCAAATTATTTGCGGATTTCAATTCGCAGGTGAAGGCAGGGCAGACCGTGGCGCAGATCGATCCAATGCTGTTCCAGGCGGCAGTCACGCAGGCCGAAGGCGACGTCGCCAGCGCACAAGCGGCTCTTGAACTGGCGAAGGTGAACGCAACGCGTACTGAACAGCTGTTTAAACAAAAAATCTCATCCCAACAGGACCTCGACCAGGCAGTGGCGAATCTGCATCAGGCCGAGGCGAGCGTGAAAATCAAGCAAGGCGCACTGGATAAAGCCAAAGCGGACCTTGAGCATTGCACGATCACTTCACCGATCGATGGCGTCGTAATTTCGCGCAGCGTGGACGTCGGTCAGACCGTCGCGGCCAGTTTGCAGGCGCCGGTGATTTTTCAAATCGCCAATGACCTCACCAAAATGCAAATCGATTCCAACGTCGCCGAGGCAGACGTGGGTGTAGTTCAAGTCGGGCAAAACGTCGATTTCACTGTCGATGCGTTTCCGACGCAGACGTTCCACGGCAAGGTTGTCCAGGTGCGCAACGCCCCGATCACAGTGCAAAACGTGGTGACGTACGACACTGTCATCGGCGTGAGCAACCCGGACCTGAAACTGAAGCCAGGGATGACAGCCAATGTTTCAATCGTCGTTGCGCGCAAGGACAACGTGCTTCAAATCAAAAACGCGGCGCTCCGATATCGCCCCGCAGAAGCGCCGGCGACCGAAATGGGGTCAAGATCGCGCGCGCAAACGGGAGGGCGTGGCACGGCTCGGCGCGAGCAGGCCACGAGCGGGCGCACGATTTACATTTTGTCGGGTGGTCAACCAAAACCGGTGCAGATTAAAACAGGAATTAGCGATGGCGTTGAAACCGAAGTTGTCACGGGATTGAAGGAGAGCGATCGCGTCGTGACCGCAGAGATGGGTTCCACGCCCGCCAAAGCGTCCACTCCTGCGAATCCATTTTCTGGCTCACGAAGGATCCCGTGATTGTCATGTCGAGCGAACCCGAGATATCCCGCAAACGAGACTCACAGCTGATACCACGGGATTCCTCGGCTCCGCTTGGAATGACTGCTTCCACCCTGAATAATGATGCACTCGTTAGGCTTGTTGACGTGCATAAAATCTATCGCACCGGCGACATGGAAGTGCCTGCGGTGCGCGGCGTGTCGCTCAAAATTCAATCTGGCGAATTTGTTGCGCTAATGGGCGCCAGCGGCTCGGGCAAATCAACACTCATGAACATCCTCGGTTGTCTTGATCGACCCACCTCCGGTCAATATCTCCTGGATAATGCGGACGTTTCCCGACTCGATCGCGATCAGCTCGCCGATATCCGCAATCGCAAGCTCGGTTTCGTGTTTCAAAATTTTAACCTGTTGCCGCGTACATCCGCGCGGGAGAATGCCGAGTTGCCTCTTGTTTACAGCGACAGCCGTCTGTCACACCTGCAGCTCAGGGAGAAAGCGGATCGTGTTCTTGCCTCTGTGGGACTTGCCGGTCGTGAGGATCATCACCCCAGCCAGCTGTCCGGCGGACAGCAACAGCGAGTAGCAATTGCGCGCGCTTTAATCAATGAACCCGAAATGCTGCTTGCGGACGAACCGACCGGCAATCTGGACAGCCGCACCAGCGTGGAGATCATGGCAATTTTTCAGCAACTCAACGAGCGCGGTATAACAATCATCATGGTCACACACGAGCAGGACATCGCCGCTTATGCGCAACGCAACGTGATGATGCGTGACGGGCTGATTTTGGAAGATCACCTGGTTGGCAAACGCACGAATGCAGCGATGCAGCTTCAACAGCCATCCCTTTCAGCGGTTTGATGATTCAACTGTTCAACGAACCAAATGCGCATTGCTCCCACCTTTAATGTTGCCTACCGCGCATTGCGGCGAAATAAAATGCGTTCGGTGTTGACTGCGCTTGGGATTATCATTGGCGTTGGCGCGGTCATCGCCATGGTCGGAATCGGCAACGGCGCCAAGGCGCAGGTAGAGGCGCAGATTGCAAGTCTGGGCGAAAATGTGATCCTGATCTTTTCCGGTAGTACCACATCGAGCGGCATTCGCACCGGCTGGGGCAGCGCAGGGACGTTGAAAATTGAAGATGCCGAAGCGATCCGGCGCGAAGTGCCCGGCGTAATTGCCGTCAGCGAGGAAGTCGTTTCCACCACCCAGGTGGCCGCCGGAAATCAAAACTGGTTCACGCGGATCTACGGAGAATCAGCAGATTATTTCGACATTCGCCAATGGCCATTGGCCGACGGCGCGCCATTCACAGCTCAGGATGTGCGCAGCGCGAATAAAGTTTGCGTCATTGGCCGCACAACCGCGACGCAGATTTACGGCAACGAAAATCCCATTGGCCAGATTTTGCGGATCAAAAATGTGCCATTCACAATTTTAGGCGTGCTCACGCCCAAAGGATTGAGTCCCCAGGGTGTGGACCAGGACGACATCGTCATTATGCCTTACACCAGCGCCATGAAACGGGTCATCGGCGGCACAACGCTGCGCAATATCAATGTGCAAATTGGCGACGAACGGCAGGTCGAAGCGGCGCAGCAACAAATCATCGCGCTGCTTCGACAACGGCATAACATTCGTCCCGGCCGCGATGACGATTTCACCGTCCGTACGCAACAGGAAATAGCCGAAGCAGCCACAGCCACGTCGCGGGTGATGACGGTTTTGCTCGGCGCAATCGCAGGCGTCTCACTGCTGGTCGGCGGGATTGGCATCATGAATATCATGCTGGTGAGCGTAACTGAGCGGACACGCGAAATCGGTGTGCGAATGGCTGTCGGCGCACACGGCAACGACATTCTTACTCAATTTCTGATCGAAGCCGTGACGCTCAGTTCTGTGGGCGGCGTGATCGGAATTATCTGCGGCATTGCTGCCTCGAGGCTGTTATCGATCTATGCCAACTGGCCCACACTGATTTCCATCAGTTCAATCGCAATAGCATTCCTGTTCAGTGCGGCTGTCGGAGTGTTCTTCGGCTTTTATCCAGCACGCACAGCCGCCGCGCTTGATCCCATCGAAGCCTTGCGCTACGAGTAGAACGCCTAAATCGTTCGCAGATTACTCAGATTGAATTCTGGTTCGACCTGTAGCAGCGCTCAATGATCAGCGGCCTGTAGCCATGTTGCTGTGCGGCTTCGTAAGCGCAGTCCCTCCGAAAATCTGGCGGAATCTCCGGAATCTGTGGATACTGTGAGGAATGCCAAATCACAGTCGTTATCGAAAACTCGTCGCGGATGCAAAGAAGCATATTACCGAAATCTCGCCGGAGGATGCCGCCGCGAAATTAGCCAGTGGCGAAGCAATTATGGTGGATGTCCGTGAGCAGGACGAATGGAACCAGGAACGCATCCCGGGCGCGAATCATCTGAGCCGCGGCACGATCGAATTCGACATCGAAGAAACAGTTCCTGATCCAAATGCAATGATTATCTGTCACTGTGGCGGCGGTGGCCGTTCGGCGCTTGTAGCCGAGAATCTGCAAAAAATGGGCTACAAAAATGTACGCTCCATGGCAGGCGGCTTTAAAGCCTGGAAGGCCGCTGGACTGCCAACCGAATAACGAACCGGCGCGCGTGCTGTTCGTAATCGCAGTTGCCTGGCAACACCACCGTGCGGAAAGTCCAAGGCATGCGCCCTTTTTTCCATTCGCCAGTTAAATCGATATCTATTCTATCAAAACTGAGCGCAGTTCTGGCAATGATGCACACCGCTGTTATCTCCGTTCCCGCGCAAAATTCACCCGTGCCAGATTCGAACCTCCAGGATAATCCATTGCTCACTGAGAGCACGTTGCCCTATCACTACCCCGCTTTCGACAAGCTTAAGGATGAGCACTTCGTCCCGGCGATCGAAGCCGGAATGCGGGACCAGCTGAAAGAAGTTGAAACGATCGCGGAAAATTCCGAGCAACCAACATTCGACAACACCATCGTCGCCCTCGAAGGCACGGGGCGATTACTTGACCGGGCGCAGCGGACATTTTCAAACCTCAACGCATGCGATACAAACCCGACCCGGCAGAAGATCGACAAGGAAATGGCGCCGAAACTTGCCGCGCACCGCGACGCGATCTTCTTGAATCCAAAATTGTTCGCACGGGTCAAGGCCCTTTACGAGCAGCGCGATAAGCTCGGGCTCGATCCCGAGTCGGCTTATTTGCTCGAACGTTACTACAAGGATTTCGTGCGCGCGGGAGCGAAGCTGTCGTACGCCGACAAGGAGAAGCTAAAAGAGATCAACGCCGAGTTGGCCAGGTTGCAGACGGATTTCGGGCAGAATGTTTTGAAGGAACGAAACGCGTCGTCCGTGGTAGTCGATAAGAAAGAAGATCTCGCCGGCCTCACCGACGATCAAATGAAAAGCGTGATCAATGCCGCTAAAGCAGAACACAAGGAAGGCAAGTTCGTCGTCCAGCTTCAGAACACCACAGGCCAGCCATTGCTCGGGTCACTCCAGAATCGAGCTTTGCGTGGGCGAATCATGCAGGCATCGCTCGGACGCAACAGCAAAGGTGGCGAATTCGATACGCGCAATATCGTGCTGCGGACGGTTCAGCTTCGTGCGCAAAAAGCGAAGTTGTTAGGCTACGACAGTTGGGCGGCGTACCAGCTCGAAGACCAAACGGCGCACGATGTGCCCACCGTAAACAAACTCCTGGCCGATCTCGCGCCGCCGGCGGTCACGAACGCGAAACGTGAGGCGGCTGAGCAGCAGAAGATTGTCGATCAGGAAAAAGGCGGCTTTCAAATCGCGGCAGGCGATTGGGACTTCTATTCCGAGAAAGTGCGCAAGGCGAAATACAACTTTGATGAATCGGAAGTGCGCCCGTATTACGAACTGAATCACGTGATCGTCGACGGCGTGTTCTTCGCCGCAAACAAGGAATACGGCCTCACATTTAAGGAGCGGCACGATCTGCCGGTATATCAGCCGGATGTGCGCGTCTGGGAAGTCTTCGATAGTGACGGCAAATCCCTGGCGCTGTTCATCGGCGATTATTACGCCCGGCCATCCAAGCAGGGAGGGGCCTGGATGAATGCCTACGTGCAACAAAGCGCTCTGTTGGGAAGGAAGCCGGTCGTCGCGAACCATCTGAACATTCCGAAGCCCCCGCCGGGCGAACCGACACTTCTTACTCAAGATGAAGTACGCACGGCATTTCATGAATTCGGGCACGCGCTGCACGGCATGTTTTCGAATGTGAAATATCCCCGGTTCAGTGGGACAAGCGTGCCGCGTGATTTTGTCGAGTATCCATCCCAGGTAAACGAGATGTGGGCGACCTGGCCGGAAGTCCTCGGCAGCTACGCGAAGCATTACAAGACCGGCAAACCAATACCGCAGGCATTGCTGGACAAGGTCAAGGCTGCGGAAAAATTCAATCAGGGATTCAAGACCACGGAATACCTCTCGGCCTCATTGCTCGACCAGGCGTGGCATCAACTGAATCCATCTGAGGTCCCGAAGGATGCAGTTGCGTTCGAAGCGGAAGCCTTGCACAAGGCGGGCGTTGACTTTCCGCCGGTGCCGCCGCGTTACCGTAGCTTTTATTTTTCACACACTTTCGCCGGCGGCTACTCGGCTGGTTATTACTCGTATCTTTGGAGTGAAGTGCTCGACGCCGACACAGTCGAATGGTTCAAGCAACATGGCGGATTGAAACGCGAGAACGGCGACCGTTTTCGCGCCATGTTGCTCTCGCGCGGCGGATCCGCTGACGCTCTCGGATTATTTAAGAATTTTGTCGGACGCGCTCCTTACGTCGAACCATTACTGGAACGGCGCGGACTCGATCGCACTCCACGCGTCGACGATTCCCGCCGTCCACAATCCAAACGCCCAAGTCACTAGCGGCAGCCAACATTTCGGGAGCGGCTCCGGGGATCGTTGCACCTACTCTGCTGACCCCGACCCCGAGATTGTGTCAGCCTGGGTGACATCGGCCTCGAGCTTTTGCGTAACGTCCTTCGTTTGCTGATCAAGTTCTCGGAAGACGTCTTCCTGTTGGGCAGTCGGTCGGTCGTAGGACAAATCAATGTCCGCCGCCAGATAAGCGAGGTGATCGCGCAGCTTCGTCTCATACAGCAAGCTGCCTTCGCTCGATTTCATGGCCATCTGCGCAGCGTTGCCGATGTCGGTGTTGAGAGCTGTCAGTACACTCACGGCGTCCGCGTTCGTGGGACCGCCGCTGACAGCCTTTTGCAGTTTGTCACGAGCAGCGAGGGCCTTGTTGATGTCTTTGTTCAGCGCGTCGAGGTCCGCATGGATCTTAAGATCTAGCGCTAGGCGCGCCTCAAGATCTTGTTGCGTAGCGTGGATTCGAGGATCAAGCGACAGGGTAAAGTTCTGCTGTGTTTTCTGACCGCCATAATCGAGCACAACGGTATACGTGCCCGGCACTACGATCGGCCCTTCGACGGAATCCTCCAGCCCGCCTGCCGCGATGGGAGCATGATATCCGGTTATCTCCGTCGCGTACGGATAACGCAAATCCCATTGAAGCCGATTCATTCCCGGCTCGATCGCTGCCAGCTTCGCTTCTTTTTCACGGATCTTCTTGTCCGTGCTCTTTTCGGTGCGCTCCTCTTCGGTGGCGACGTTTTCCAAATGCGTGCCGACCGAAGCTGCCGTTGCCTTTTCCTTCTCCTTTTTCTCCTTTTCGGTAGCCAGATGCAGTGGAATGTCGCGGATCACTTTGCCCTGCGCGTCGGCGACCTGGAGCGTTGCAGGAGTTTTGCCATCATAGTTTTGAGGGATGTGGAAGAAGACGGTCGCGCCAAACGGCGGGTTGTAACCGGTATCGGGCGGACGCGTTCTGTCGGGGTCGGGAACTCCGTAGTCATGAGTCAGCCACGCCTGTTGAGGAGCAAACAGGAAGCTGGCATCCGATTGCACCACGGGATTTTTGGTCAGTTGTTCGAGCAGCGTCAGATTGTCGAGCACCCAGAAGGCGCGACCGTGAGTAGCCGCCACGACCTGGCCTTGACGCGGATTGATCGCGAGGTCGCGCACCTGAACGATGGGAAGGTTCAGTTTGAGCGGTTGCCAGTGTGCGCCCTCGTCCAGGCTGAAATAGACAGTGCTGCGCGTGCCAACGAACAATAATTTCGACTCGTTAGGGTCCTGCCGAAGATCGAACACAAATTCGTCATCCGGCAAGCCGGTTGTAATCGCCGTCCAGTGTTGGCCCAAATCCGTGGTCTTAAAAATGTACGGCTTAAAATCGTCGAGCATGTAGCGCCGGGCCGTCAGATAAGCCGTGTTTTTATCGGTGTGTGACGGTTCGATGCAACTGATCCAGGCGTTTTCCGGCAATCCGGGAGGCGTCACTGTTTGCCAGTTGCTGCCGCCATCTGTGGTCACATGCGTAAGACCATCATCCGATCCCGCCCAAAGCAGATTGCCATCGAGCGGCGAAACGGCGAGCGCCGATACCAAGGGATAAATTTCCGCGCCTGATTGATCGAGATCGATGGGGCCGCCACTTGGCTTCTCCTTCTCGGCTTCGTTGCGGGTGAGATCAGGAGAAATTTTTGTCCACGTCGCACCGTAATCATCGCTTCTGAAGACGTATTGCGCTGCAATGAAGAGTTGTTTGGGGTTGGCCGGTGAAAAAAGAATGGGATGCGTCCATCCAAATCGATTCTTGAGCTCGCCGGATGATGCGCCTTCCTGGTAATACGGCCACGGACTTACGCTGCGATATTCGTCAGTGCGCCGATCGTGCTTCACAAAGATACTGTAGTAGCCGCTGCCATACGTGATTTTGGGATCATCCGGTTGCGGCACAGCGTAAGTGCTCTCGCCATAAGCCACCTCGTGCCATGCGGATGACGGGATCATTCCGCCAACATGCGCGCTCGGCCCTTCAAACGACCCTTCGTCCTGTTGCGCCCCATAGATGTGAAACGGAAATTGGTTGTCGATGTTGACATGATAAAACTGGCCCGTCGGTTGATTATGTTCGGTGCTCCATGTTTTGCCGCCGTCTCGTGAGACGGTTGCGCCCCCGTCATTGCCTTCGAGCAAAATCTTGGTGTTATCCGGGTTGATCCATACCACGTGATTGTCGCCATGTGGCGTTTTCAGCTTCGTGAACGTTTTGCCGCCGTCGCGCGAAACCCACAGCGCGTCTACCTCGGGCGCATAGACGGTGTTGGGATCTTTTGGATCGGGGTAAATCGTCATGTAATAAAAGGCGCGTTGACGCAGTTTCATTTCATCGTTTACGCGCTTCCAGGTAGCGCCGGCGTCATCCGAGCCGAACACGCCGCCCTCCTTCGCCTGAATAATCGCGTACACAATCTCCGGTTTGCTCGCAGCAATCGTTACGCCGATGCGGCCCAGCACTCCTTTAGGCAAGCCGGGATTGTGCGAAATATTGGCCCAATGCGCGCCGCCGTCGGTGGACTTATAAATACCACTGCCGGGGCCGCCGCTCGTTAGGCCCCACGGCTTGCGCTCCGCCTGCCACATCGTCGCATACATCAGATCGGGATGATTGGGGTCCATCACCAGGCAGATGGCGCCCGTGTTGTTGTCCACGAACAAAACTTTGTTCCACGACCTTCCGCCGTCTGTGGATTTGAAAATCCCGCGGTTCGGATCGGGAGCGAACACGTGCCCCATGGAAGCGACATAGACGACGTTTGGATCCCCAGGATTGACGAGCAGCGCACTGATCGCGTGCGCGTCACGCAACCCTGCGTACTGCCAGGTTTTGCCCTCGTCGGTAGATTTAAAAACGCCGTCACCCGGGATTACATTCGCGCGGATGTCTGCCTCGCCGGTGCCGGCATAGAGGACCTTGGGATCGGACGGCGCAACGGCGATTGCGCCGATGCTGGCGCTGGGTCCTGGCAGCTTGCCGTCAGACAAATTTTCCCATTCGGAACCATCAATGCTTCGCCAGATACCGCCCCCGACAGTCCCCGCGTAGAAGAGATTATCATTTCCACGAACCCCGGTCACAGTGACCACTCGCCCGCCGATGTAGGGACCAATGCAACGCCATTTGAGTTTGTTTATGAGTGTCTGTGGGAAAACAGGCTCTGCACCTTGAGATCCCGCGAGGGCGGAGACAAGCGCAGCTGCGATGAGAATAGAGAGCGCGCGAATTTTCATAAACCAAACGTACTCCTATAATTCGATTCTCACAGCGGATCAGTTTCACAGTTTTGAGCGGGTAGTTTGTTAAGACTCCTCCATGGATTGAACATGGTATGTTGAGAAGGCTTCCATGAATTGCCGGTGGAAATGGTCACTCAATCTGTTAGTTTTTTAATCCCGTGAGCGAACGACCAGATACTTCAGCACAAACAAACCCGCCAAGCAGCGAGAGGGCCGATCTGCGCCCCGAAAGTATTCAGGATGCTGTGATCCGCTTCGCTGGAAATTCGCAGGACGGTATACAAACAGCGGGGGCGTTCCTAGCCCGGCTCGCTGGACGCAGCGAGCATGACGTCATGACCTACATGACCATCCCCGCAACGATCTCAGGTGGTCCATCGATTTTTCAAGTGCGGATCGGCTCGGGCGAAGTGTTGTCAGCTGGTGATGAAGCCGATTTCCTGGTCGCGTTTTATCAGCACAGTTACCAGGACCACATAGGTTTCCTGCGAGAGGGTGGTGTTTTGCTCTACGATTCGGATAACGTCGAGCCGAACCTCGACGATAAACGGTTTGTTTACGTAGGCGTGCCGATAACCGGTTTGACCGTTGAAGCGCTCGGCGGCACGGCCAAAGACAAAGGCAAAAATATTTTTGTTCTCGGGTTGATCTCCAAAATTTTCAATCTCGACGCCGAGAAACTGAAGCGATTGATCACTGATAAATTCGGTGGCAAAAACGAGAGTATCGTCAACACGGCGCTTATGGCGTTCCAAGCCGGCTACGCCTATCCGGTCGGAAACATTCTCACGAAACATTATCGTTTTGAGCATATTCCGAGAGCCAGTGGCCGCGCTCCGATTACGATGGACGGCAACCAAGCCCTTGCTTACGGGCTCATCGCAGCAGGCGTGCGTTTCGGCGCCGGTTACCCGATTACACCGTGGTCGTCCGTGATGGAAGTGTTGCGCCGCGAACTGCCGAAATATGGCGGCATTTTTGTCCAGGCGGAGGACGAGCTGGCGTCAGTGTCGATCGCGATCGGTAGCTCTTATTCTGGGTATCTCGCCGTAACCGGTAGCGCCGGACCAGGCATTTCGCTCAAGGCGGAAGCGATCGGCTGGGCCTCCATGGCCGAAATCCCGCTCATCATTTGCAATATTCAACGCGGCGGACCCAGTACCGGCTTGCCGACCAACGTTGAACAAAGCGATCTGCATCAGGCGATTTTCGGCAGCCACGGTGACAGTCCGCGCGTCGTGCTCGCGCCAACAAGCGTCGAAGATTGCTTTTACATCGCAATCGAAGCCGCACGGATCGCGCGTAAATACAGTACGCCGGTTTTCATCTTGAGCGATTCATCCCTGGCCACGCGGATCGAAGCTTTCGACGAACCCGATCTGCCGAAGTTGATGCAGAATTCAAAACCTGACCTCACGCCGCGGCAGACCCACAAGCCCTATCCGATCGATCAAATCACTCAGCACGCCCCGCCGGGTACACGAATTCTCGATGGAAAATATCCGCTTCTCGCCGGGCTCGAGCACGACGAAATGGGTCATCCCACCGGCAGCCCGAAGATACACATGGCAATGACGGCGAAACGCCGGAACAAACTGCGCAAACTCGCCGAAGAAATTCCGGTGCCCGAAATTCATGGAGACCATGAAGGCACGTTAATGGTTGGCTGGGGATCAACCTATGGACCAATTCATGACGCCGTTACCATGGCGCGTGAACAAGGCGAACAAGTAGGCGCGATTCATCTGCGCCATTTGCACCCATTGCCAAACGGTCTCGAGAAAATTTTCGAGAAGTTCCAGCGCATCGTCACCGTTGAAATGAACGACCAGGGCGTTTATGGCTATGGCCAACTCGCCACGATTTTGCGTGCGCGTTATTGCGAACCTAAAATCACCAGCTTCACCAAGACCGACGGCCTGACGTTTCGTGTAAAAGAGATTTTGGACGGTGTGTTCAAAGGCAAGTCATTCGCCGCCCGCCATATCCCACGTCACGGCGCAGTCGTTCATCATCACGACACCGCGCCTGAAACCGTGCAACACCTGGATGAGGTTGTGCCGCAAGGCGTCGGATAGGCCTAACGATTGAGTTGTAGCCACGGCCCTTTGGGCCGTCCTCTTCTGTTTCTCAAAACCCCGCCATGCCGTACCGGCCATAGACCGGTGGCTACAGCCAATTAACAAACGGGGTCAATTATTATATTCCCCCCAGCTGCGGTCGCGTGGGCCAGATGAAATTCTTCAGTGTGTACAATTCCAACGCGAACGGAACGTAACCGCCGTAGCCGAGCAGCGGCATTTCAAAAATGTGAAAGAACGCCAGACCTGGGATGTGATACGTCCATTTCGGAAAAGCGTAGTAGTTCCACATCTCCCAAAAGAAACCGCACATCAACGCGCCAAGCGCCAGCGACATCACTGTGCGCCAGTCGCCTTCACTCAGTTCCCTGAGAAAATATGGCCGACCAGTCCAATGATTGATCGGCTCAAAAATAAATAACAGGGAGATCCAGGTGAACGGGTAGAAAATTGTTGGCAAAAACAGCATTAACGCCAGCATCGCCAAGCCGATCAGAAAAAACCCGACGAATACGGCGCGCGTTGCCGGAACGCGCGGACGCGAAGTGAACCGCTCCATCCAACCGAAGCTGCGCATCAAGGCTGCCGTTTCGAATACAGCCGGAATCACGGTCGAAAATGAGATGGTGGAAAGCACGTTGAAATCCACAGGGCTAAAGAGATCGCGCCCGATGTATTCCCAATTCCCAGTGCGCAGATTAATCAATT
>DASTMV010000091.1:0-8004 GCA_035713885.1 Candidatus Udaeobacter sp.
ACTTACCGGCTCGTTGTTCCAAGGGATCTCGCAAGCTTCAGGCGGTAACACGACCCAGGATTCGTCTAGTAACTACCCAATCGTTCAGTTGCGCAGTCTCGATAACAACCAGGTTGTCTTCCTCCCGGTTGATCCAGTTAGCGGCTGGTCGGACACAAGTTTCACTTCTGTTCCAGTCACAGGCCTTCCTGATGGACCAGCCCTGCTGACCGTCTTTACTAATGGCATTCCGAGCACGGCCAAGTACCTGGTTGTCGATGAAACGCCGTAAAGACTGAGCTCACCTAGCAGGAAGAGCACGGAAATGGCGATCGCAGGTCCTTAAGGGAGCTTTCGCTCTATCAGGGTCCGCTGCCGGGGATAATGATAAACTGTGCCTACAGCCCAGAGAGTTCCGCCTGGTGTCGCATCGACGCCAAATAATTCGTTGTGATCTGCGCCCACGTTTGGACTCTGCACCGCGATCCAGTTCGTGCCGTTCCATTGCTCGGTGAGAGTGCGGGACAGATGGCCAGATTGCAAAGCCTCGCCAACACTCCAGATGTTGTTGCTGGAAAGAGCTACGACGCTGGGGAGGAATGTCGGGTCCAGCCTTCCCGCACTCGCCGTCTGAACCACAGACCAACTGGAGCCATCCCAATGCTCGGCGAGGGTCCCGAATTCGGAGAAACCCACAGCCCAAACATCGTTGTGCGCGATGGCAGCTGCGGCTAGCAGATGATTGCCCACGTTGTTGCCTCCATCGTTCGGGCTCGGCACGATGTTCCAGACAGAACCGTTCCAATGCAAAATAAGCGTGTGCGGATCGGTCAGCGATGTGGGTTGTTGAGTGCCGACGGCCCAGACGTCATTGGAAGAGACCGCCGCCACACCGCTCAGAGTGTTATCAACTTCAGGAACCACGTTCGGGCTGGGAACGAAGCTCCAAGCCGTGCCGTTCCAATGCAGCGTCAGGGTGGCGTCCTCGTCTCCGATACGACCTGAGCCAACCGCCCAGATATCGTTAGGTGAATTCACAGCCAGAGCCAGCAGATCGCTCATGAAGATGCTGCTCGGCGGATTAGGGATTACGCTCCAAATCGAACCGTTCCAATGCATGATGACTGCTCCGCTAGTGGACGTGGCGGCGTAACCTACCGCCCACACATCGTTGGCCGCGATTGCTGCCACGCTGTAGAGAATGTTAAGCGTGTTACTCGCGTTCGGACTCGGCACGACCGACCATCGAGCGCCATCCCAATGCTCAATCAAAGTCGAACTCGAACTGCGCTCGGTATTATAAGAAACGCCGACCGCCCAGACATCATTTTCACCGAAAGCGGAGACGCCGTGTAATTCGTTTACCTGGTGGGAACCATTTGGGCTGGCGATAACTTGCCAGTTGTCCGCACTCGCTGACTCCAACCAAAGCACCGCCAAACTTAAGAGAATCAAAATATATTTTTTCATGAGTATCATCCTTCGTTAAGAATTAATTCGTTATTCGAATAGGCTTCAGACTGAAGCAAGAAGGCCCATTTGGTAACGATCTTGTTACCCAATATCACGTTCCGAGCTTTCATGTTCTCGATGGCAAACGTCGCTCAAGCCGTGCGCGCGACGTCCCGATCTCAAACCTGATCTTGCTCCGGCGCTGCCCCGTGGATGCAGCGAATTATGAGGGGATGCGCCAGCCTTTTCTTAAAGCGGCTGAGACCGGTAATTTGAATTGCAAGCCAGCCTAGTTCTCAGGTGCCACGCCCAGTTTTCTGCTGCAATTCCTCGATCTTTTTCGAAGCTTCCGCTTTCGTCCACTGTTGATTGAACTCTTCGCCAGCCTCGCGGCAGAGCGTATTGAGATAAGATCGCTGTGGGCCAGTCATGGGCTCGTCTTTTGTTACCCACTCGTCGGGATCTTTCTCCGGATTCAATGACGCGGGGGGCACATCTCGGATAACATCGTCGGGTTTCATCATGGGTAGATTCGTGACCAATGCCGGAATCGGATTGGTGCGCCAGGCATTTCAACCACCGTTGGCAATGACGCGGCGATAGAGCGCTTCATACCGCGGCACGATGCGGTCCGCTGAGAATTCTTCCCGCGCACGAATCCGATTGCGTTCACCCATTTGTCGCCCAGCCGCCGGCGATTCGATCAGCGCATCTAATGCGACAGCCGCGGCAGTCACGTCCCCGAACGCAGTCAGAGGATAAGACTCCCCCAAAACCTCGGGGATCCCCCCGACGTCAAACGCGATGACAGGTTTCCCATAAAACATTGTCTCCAGAATGCTGAGGCCGAAGCTCTCGTATTCCGACGTGTAAAGTCCCGCGTCCGCTGCCTGCAAATACTCATCTACCAGAGCTGTGTTTTGGCGAACAATCACAACATCTCGAATGCCCAGTTCATCGAGTAGCGGTTCGTAAGGATCAAACGGGCCGCCAGCCAGGACGAACAGTCGAAGGCGCGCCCGATTCTTCGAGCCGGCAACAATCCGCAATAGCAGATCGATGCGCTTGACCGATCGCAAACTCGACATGTGCAGCGCAAGAAATTCATTTGTTAGGCCGAGATCGCGGCGAACTTCCTCGCGGCTTCGCTTCGGTTTATTCGGAGTAAAGAAATTCCGAATCACTTCGATTGGGCGTTTTAAGCGAAAGCTTTCCTGTGTCTGCTGCCGAAGATTTTCTGAAACTGCCGTGACCGCATCGGAGTGCACCAGCGCGTGCTCGATCGCCATGCGGTAATCAGGATCCTGCCCCAGCAGCGTCGTGTCGGTTCCATGCAAAGTGGTGACGAGGCGGGGAGCCGATTCGCCCAACATCTGCGAAGCGAGACATGCCGCGAGTGCGTGCGGCACTGCGTAATGAACGTGAAATAGATCGAGGTGCTGCGAGCGCGCCACCTTCGCCATTTTTACTGCGAGCGGCAGAGTGTAATCAGGCGATGGAAACAATGGGTTATGCGCAACATCCACTCGATGGAAATGAAGATTATCCTGCGGCAGATCCAACCTGACCGGTTGAGCGTAACTGAAAAAATAAACTTCGTGACCACGCCGAGCCAGCTCCGACCCAAGTGCTGTTGCCAAAATCCCACTCCCGCCGATCAATGGAAAACACGCAATCCCAATCTTGAGCGGCCTCGATTTCATCACAGCTCGGTATAAGCTTTTGCGAAGTCAGAGATTTCCTCGCGATTTACGAACTTCACCCCGGGAGCATCGGCCTTGTTAATGTAATTCTGCTCGCTCGCGCCTGCGACGTAGTGAGTGCATTGAATTACTGATTGCATCCACATAAAACGCGTGTCGCGGGTCGGGCTGATTTGTTCCCGGCCAAAGTCTCCCCCAGGAATTTCCAGAAACCGGTCACCTCCCTTGTGCAGCAAAAATTTTCCGTCGCGATAACGCGCGCGAACGATTTCTCCCTCGTAAGGTTGATCGACGAAATAATCTGAGACCGTCGCAGCACGCTCTCTAAACCCAGACGCGCTGGAACGCTCTACCCTCAGGCGTTCCAGCAATCCCATTCGCCTGTACATCTCCAGACAAAAATCGGCGACATTTGAAGCGTTAGTTTCTTTAAAATGTGCCACCAGATCCGACTGAACATAGCGTGGAAGCTGGCGCGCAGTTTTTTCCTGCCAGGCAGGCAAAACACGTTTGGCATACAGGGGGGAGAATTGCTTTTGGATCCGGTTTTCGAATTGAAAATTCAAGGCCGTTTCCTTGTTGCTGTGTTGGTCTCGCAAAACCGTTATTGTCTCGCGCTGGTCATGGTCACTGTCGTGAAAAAAGAATACGATTTCCCCGCCAGTATCCTCTTGGAGACGTCGCGCCGTCAGAATCTTGGCGACCAAATATCGCTTAGGAAAAAATCCGCACGGTTGCTGGCCGAAACAGATGACCGGGTGATCCATCGCTGAAAGAGGAGTTTCACACCGCGGCGCGATTTTCCGCGGCACGAAACAGAGTTTGCTGCAGGAGCGGCGCAAGGACGAGCACAGCAGCGCAGCCAATAAAATTATACCAGAGATAACCGATATTCGTCGTAGCGAAGAGCAGGAAGACGAGCGCCTGGGAGGAAACCGCAGCGAAGAACACGGCCGACCCGGTGACGCGACGAATAAAAAAAGCCGCAAGAAAGAGACCAAGAATGCTCCCGTAAAAAATCGAGCCCAAAATGTTGCCCGCTTCGATGAGGTTCTCGACCAGGCTGGCGAATGAAGCAATGCCGATGGCAACCAACCCCCAGGCTGCCGTGAGCGCTTGCGCGGCGATTACATAGTGATGGTCGCTGGCGTTCGGGCGAATCAGTGGCCGATAAAAATCGATTGCGGTCGTCGAGCCAAGAGCATTCAGGGTTGCTGCCGTCGCGGACATCGTCGCACACAGAATTACTGCGATGAGTAATCCGACAATTCCGTGCGGCATCTGTTGAAGAATAAAGGTAATGAACACGTAATCAGATTCTTTGCTCTTTGGATCCACGCCTGCTTTCGTCAGGACCGCCTTCGTCTGGTTGCGCAAGTCGCCGGCCTGCGCCTCGAGTTCGTGAAGCTTGCTCATTGCCGCGTCGCGCTGGTCTGGCGGTGCGTTGGAAACAGCGTGAATGGCAGCGCGTTTTTTCGCGAAGACGTCATCGAATTTCGTCTGCAACGCGCTTAGCTGTGGCGCATACCCGTTCTGCAACGCGCGCTCGTACGCGGGTTGATTAAAATAGACCGGCGGTTTTTCGAATTGATAAAACATGAAAACAAACGCGCCGAGCAGAAGAATGAAGAATTGCATCGGCACTTTCACCGCGGCGTTGAACAGCAATCCAAGACGACTTTCTTTGAGCGAGCCGCCTGCGAGATATCGCTGGACCTGGGATTGGTCCGCCCCAAAATAGGAGAGCGCCAGAAAAAATCCGCCGATCAGACCCGACCAGAACGTGTATCGCTTGTGCGGATCGACTGAGAAATTTACGGCCTCCAGCTTGCCCATTTTGCCGGCTATCGAAAGGGTGCTTTCAAACGACAGATCCGGCAACAACCGATAGACCGCGACGCCAAATGCAATGGCCATACCGATCATGATCACGATCATTTGGTAGCGCTGGGTAATGCTTACAATTTTCGTGCCGCCCACAACTGTGTAGATAATGACCAGCCCGCCTGCGAGCCAGATAGTGAGATTCAAACGCCAACCAAGCAATGCAGAGAGAACGATGGCCGGCGCGTAGATAGTGATCCCGGCAGCGATTCCTCGTTGCACGAGAAACAGGAATGCGCCCAGCAGCTGCGTTTTTCGATCGAACCTTTCACCGAGGTACTGATAGGCAGTATAAACCTTGAGCCGCTGATAGATGGGGACAAAGACTGCGCATACGATGATCAGCGCCAGCGGTTGCCCAAAATAATTCTGGATAAAGCCTATGCCGCTCTCATAGGCCTGACCAGGCATCGAAAGAAAGGTGATCGGCCCCGCTTGCGTCGCGAGAACGGACAATCCAATGGTCGCCCAACCAATACTCGCGTCGCCTTTTAAATATTGACGCAAAGAGGCGCTTCCGCGCGTTCGCCACAGGCCATAGACCGGAATCGCCAGAATTGTGGCGATGCAAACGAGATAATCCAGCCGGTTCACGAGAACCGGAGAGTGAAGAGATAGAGTAGCGCTACCTCCACTGCAAAAAGACAAAGCGCCATGCCGTACGCTTTGCGCCATGAGCGCGTATCCGAGTTATTGCCATCGGGCGCGTTCATTTTCTCAATGACAACATATTTGCGAATAACCGATAAGCTCCGGGTACACCGGCCGGCAGTTGCCGAAACCAGGAATAACTCGTGTAAATAAAAAAACCTCTGCCTGACTTCGCAACCAACAACCCACCATCAAGTGGCTTTTCGTTTCCATCGTTGCATGAAAGGAGGGGTGTCCAGGCCGGGTCCCATTTGTCCGGGAAATAAAGACCGCGTTCCTGAACCCATCCCCGGAAATCTTTCGACGTGATCTTGTTTGGTGTGGTCATCAAAGGATGATCGGGCGCGAGAATGCGCACCTCCGCATTTTCGTCAGTAACGCGGTCCCGTGAAATTTCCAGCGGATATGGCCCGAACTGCTGAGACTTAAGGTCGGCCAGCGTGTTGTACTGGGCGACGACGACTCCGCCTTGTTTCACGTAATCAAACACCTCAGGAAGCCAGTTGGAAATTCGCTCCTGCGTGTTGAACGCGCGGATCCCGAGCACGACTGCAGAAAACTGTGCAAGATTCTTTGCGGTGATCTCAGGCTCGCTCAGGATTTTCACCGAATATCCGATCTGCCTCAGGCTATCCGGGACTTCATCGCCGGCGCCGGGAATGTAAGCAATCCGATCTCCCTCCTTACGGATGTCCGCCCTAACGAGTTTAGCTTGCGCAGGCGGCATCAGTGTCTGAACACCGATATGCGGATAAGAAATGCGCACCCGCTCGAACGAATAATCCCGGCCATCGATTGAAACGATGGCTTGTAACGTGCCTTCGCCATTCTGGTCCGGCGGCTTAACGGTAAAACTGGCGACCGTCTCGGCATCGCTCGTCTTTAAATCTATCGGGACAGACGCCGGAGAGACTTTCCATCCCTGCGGCACAGCAACTTTCAGCTCTCCTCTGACCGGACCGGCGGCTGCTGTGACCTGCACTGTAACATCCTTCGGTTCGTTCGTCGAAAATACCAACACACTGTTAGCGAGCTTCGCGAACGCCGGTGGCGCAATCACTAGACGACCCAGAACTTCGCCTGCCACGGGATCGACGGTGCGATATTTCGTGTCCAGCAAATAGCGTACTTCCTCTCCTTTGATTTGCAGCACAATCTCGACCGGAACAATGGGCGGGTTCTCGGCCAGACCAATTAGCCTTTCATCGTCCACAGCGAACGCGCCAAGCGTCCCGCGTTTGCGAAGCCAATACGGCTGCGAATACGGCATGTTGTCCGGGATCTTGAACGACAGGTCCTTCGTGACCAGCTCGTTCGTCGGAAGTGCTACATCGATTTTCGTCGAATCGCCGGCGTCTGGAAATCGTACTTCCTGCAGCGTAACCGGAACATTCGATCGGTTAATTGCCTCGAGCTTAATCGTCGCCGTCTGCGTCGGCGTGAAAGTTTCATTCGTTGTCGACGCTTCGACATGCAACCCGAGACAACCAGCGATTACTTTGTCCAACTCTGCTTTTTTCTCGGAGATCCACGAGTCATCTTTCACCTTGTTCATCGTCTGCCGTAGCTTCAGTAAATCAGCGATCGATTTGGCTGGATCGTCCGGTTCAAATTGCGAAAGGATCTGACGAATGTCTGCAGCTACGCCCTCCGAATTGGGAACTCGCGACCAGCTTGTATCGATGCCTTCGAAAAGCGAGCTGGTCATCGGTTTGCCTTCCAAAAGTTTGAAATATTCTTTTCGCTCACCCCGTCGGGGCGGACTGCCGACACCCTGGCTCTTGTGCATGCTCAAACTGGCCGCTGCGATTTCCGTGTATGCTTTTCCGAGGAGCGAATTGTAGCCGCCCGCTTCCAAGACCGTCAGACCTGTCGGGTCGAAAGGGAGATTGCGGTTTTTGAAGAAAAACGGTGACGTATTCCAAACCAGCCGGGTCGGACGCCAGGGTTTGACGAAAGCCAGTTGCTCCGGAAAACGGTTCGGATCGCCCGCTGCCGAAAATGCTTCCTCGGCGAGAATAGCCGACGCCGTGTGATGGCCATGCGTCAAATGATCCTCCGGACTAAAGCGCGTCACCATTACGTCCGGTCGAAATTTCCGCACAACCCAGACGACATCAGAGAGAATTTTGTCGTGATCCCAAATCCGCATCGTTTCGTCCGCCGTCTTTGAAAAACCGAAATCGAGAGCCCGCGTAAAGAATTGCTGAGCATGGTCAATGCGCCGCGCGTCGAGCAATTCCTCTGTCCGAATCACGCCTAGGCGCTCGCCGAGTTCCGGGCCGAGCAAATTCTGGCCGCCGTCCCCACGCGTAACTGAAAGATAAGCGGCGTC
>DASTMV010000092.1:0-49239 GCA_035713885.1 Candidatus Udaeobacter sp.
CCCATTCGCCACTCGGCCGCGGAAGTAACTCATAAACCGATCCGATGCCGTTCGTGCCCCCATAGTAAGTGGTCCCGTAGATTCTACCGGAAGGACCCAGGAGCAACGCGCCATAAGGAAAGCTCCCGTCGGGTTGCCCGCGAAAAGAATAAAGCGTCTTGAAATCCCATTCTCCAACTGTTGTAGGCGCCAACTGGAAAACCACTCCGGCTTCGTAAAGCCCGCCGGTGGTCGCCGCGCCGTAAAGGCGGCCATGGCTCAGCACCATTCTCCCAGCCGACCCGCTGGAGCCGTCCGCGCCACCAGTGAACGTATGAATGACCTGAAACGTGTAACTCGCGCCATGTGGATGAAGTTTGTAAATAGTGCCGACGCCATATGTGCCAGCGGTGGGAGTCATTCCATACACATTTCCGCTCTGATCGAGAGTGACCCTTGCGCCTGGGCCAGATCCATCGTCACCGCCAGTGAACGCATGAATGACAGTTTGCGTCCATGTGCCGCCTGAGTTCGTCAATTTGTACACTACGCCGCAACCGCCTTCACAACTGCCAGACCCTCCCGTGACCGCCGTGCCGTACAGGTTGCCTTCGCGATCGATGGTGACTCCTTTATATGGCTCACCTCCATCGAGGCCACCAGTGAAGCTGTAGAGGACGTTCTGAACCCAGCCGCTAGGAGTCGGGGTAAGCTGAAACACTGTGCCACTCCCATGCTCCCCCCCAAGCACCGTGCTCCCATAGAGATTCCCGGCGCTGTCCGTCTCCAAATCGGTATCAGCATATTCGCCATTGTCCTCTTCGAAACTAAAGATGACATCCGTCGTTGCTGCCCTAGCGGTAACCAGCGACAGCGCGATCACGAAAAGTGGAACCACATTTCTAAATCGAATTAGTGCATTCATTGCTCTTCCTTTCCTTCCCAGCTATGTTTTGAGAAATCGCGGACCCGAAAAGACAAAGAACCTCAAGGCGAAAGTCCTTAGCCTGATTAGAATCCCCTTTTGCAACGCGAAGTATGCAAAAGGCCGCGCGGAGTTGTCAAAACAATTCGTCGTGATCTGAATCGCAGATCGATTTTCATCGAACAGCGACTCGGCGTTCACACGAAACGGAATCGCCATTCGTGCGTCTAAGACTTTTCAGCAAGAGCAGTATCTCCTACGGCAGTCACGGGGCGGCGCTTTATCTGTTCCATCACATCTGCGGCGATCATTTTAAGAAGCTCTTGCTCCTGTGGCGTCATTTCCCGCGGTTTTGTGTCGAGAATACATAAGGATCCGATTGGAAAACCGTTGGGACCACGCAACGGAACCCCGGCGTAAAACCGCAGTCCGCGCTCTTTAACCAATGGATTGTTTGCAAATCGGGGATCTCGCCTGAGGTCGCGGACAACGAGCATGTCGTCTTTGGCGACGACATGGCCACAGATGGAAACGTCGCGCGAGGTGTAGCCAGTCTCAGCAAGATCGGCCGGCAAACCGGTTTGAGATTTGAACCATTGGCGATCTTGATCGATCAGATTAAGCAGAGCTATCGGCACTTTGAACAGCCTGCTTAGTCGCTCGGTGACGTGATCGAACTCGGATTCCGAAGGCGTATCCACAAGATTCAACCCATTGAGCTCTGCCAAACGGTCTTTCTCGTTAGGCGGTATCGGCGCAGCCAGCATTTCATCAGTGATGGCGGTAGTCATCTTGGAAATCCGAACCACGGCATCGGCCAGGGAACCGGCTACCTCGCCGTCATGGGTCTCTCCCAAACGTTCCCGGATGGTTTCCAGATCCCATCTGGACTTCAACACAGCTACGAGAATCGTCACGCTCCCGAGGCGCTCTCGAATGGCCGCAGTTAGCTGGCGCGCCTGAGCGATGCTCGTCGGCGACAATACCAATACGCAAACGCACTCGGGTCGAATCTCAACCGCCCGATCGATCAATTCGTTGGGTGTAAGTCGGGCAGGCAGGTTTTCAGCTTCAAACCCATGTTTCCGGAGTAGTTGCGCGAGCATTTCACCCGCGAGCTCCTCGCGATACGCGCTCGCGGGAAGACACAGAACACGGCTGCCCGTGGCCGGAGAAACTCCATCGATCTCAGGTGTTACTTCCTCGGATCCGTCCTTCTGGGAAGGTTGCCAATCAGTATAATCATCGATGAGATCGTGAATTCGTTGTAACGCGGAGGTTCTTTGCTCGGCGCCAAGCGATCCGTTATGCGCATCGATCTCAACGGCAGTGATCGCTGGAATCAAAACATTGTCGTAGAGTGCAGTCAGGGACTCAGCCTCGGCAAATTTCGCGGCAAACTCTTCGGCGCTATGCGTCGAGAACGATAAAAGGCGATGGTAAAACTCCTCATGAACCTCCAATGGTTCATCCTCGCTTAACAGGATACCAAGAAATTCGAGACGCGGCACATGTCGCCCCATTACAGCTAAACAGACCGTAAGCGGAGTCGAAAGCACAAGGCCAACAGGCCCCCAAAGCCACGTCCAGAACACCGCTGAAATGATTAATGAAAACGGAGAAACGCCCGTGTTCGCGCCGTACACCCAGGGTTCCACAAAATTGGATACGATCACTTCCAGCAGGACAAACAAAGCGATGGTCAGGAGCGGAGTGAACCAGCTGTTCGAAATGGCAAACGAGAGTAACACTGGCAGGAGAGCGCCGATCCACGGGCCGACGTAGGGGATAAACCTCATTACTCCGGCCAACAGCCCCCATAGCGCTGCATTTGGAACCCCAATGAAATGCAATCCGGCGGCGACACAGATACCGTAACAGGTGTTAACGAGAAACTGCGTAGAAAGATAACGTGACACGCGACGCCCGGCGTCTTCCATTGCGCGCGTTGTTGTGCTGATCCGCCCCTGGCCAACAAGGCGAATCAATCTGCCGCGAAGGTCTTCCCTCTTCAGTAACATGAAGATAACAAGCAACAGCACCAGTGCAGCGGTGCCGAGCGGGCTAAGAATCGCGCTGATAGTCTCCTGCATTAACTGCGGAATGGCGCTTCGTCCTTCGATGATCTTGACCGGGACCGGAGTGCCCACTGGATGGCTTGTCTTAGCCAGAGTATTGCCGGGCGTTCCATGAACTGCCGATGTTGGACCCGGCGCAATCAGTTCGTCTTGCAATGCCTGGATGCTGGATGAGAATCGCGCCAGAGGACCGGCAGCTGGAACTTTCAACGATCGTATTTTAACGGCGATGTTCGCCTGGTAGTCAGGCAGCTTCTCAGCCAGGTCGATCACCTGACGGCCAATGACCCAGCTTACGCCACCGAAAATGGAAAACATCACAATAACCGTCACCAAAACAGCCGCGACCCGTCCGATCCATCGTTCCAAACCGGTGACCAAGCGCGAAAGCAAAAACGTGATAAGCGTGGCAAGGGCAATTGGCACCAGCACCGACCGCGCGAAGTAAAGCGTCGAAACGACAAATGCCAGGAGCAAAAGCCCCCAGATGCCGCTGATTGCAGCGGCGGGAGTTAACGACGACGTTCGTGTTCGCATTCGCCAAACAAACCTGGTAGGCTAGCACTGATGGCTGGCAGGTGATCGCAAAAAGAAGATGGCGCCCGATTCGTTCGATTTTCCGAGTTGCGCATATCTCAAAATAATCCTGACGATGAGTGCGCCGGCCAAAATCCGCTGCTCCGGCGCGAACTAATTTATCTTCTAAAAATAAACGCCCTCTGACTCAGCAAGTCACGGAATTCTTCTTCCTCCGCCGCCTGAATCGAATCAACATTAGAATGTGAGTGTGTTAACGCTGAAATTGGTCGAAGAGTTCTTAAAACACCCGATGCGCGCAAGAACCGTTGATTATCTCTCCCAACGAGTTGCAGTAGCAACGTGTATCACACAACCCGCTGCAAAGTAGTGCGGTATCAATGTCCGCCAGCGACCGTGAATCCGGCGACTCGTAAATCTTCAGCCAGTTCTGCTTCCATCTGGACAGCGCCTTCGAACGGCATCGGGTTCAAATGTTCGTATAGCTCCGGCATGAGTCGCACGCCATATTTCCGGACGACCCAGGCCGATTTATACCCATTTTTGTGATTTTCGAAGCGATAATCGACAGGAATTCCAGTCATCCCAACATAGACACACGGCTTGAGCGGATCCCGCTTGGGGTTGAGCCGCAAAATAGAGCCATGCTTTGTCACTGAGTCTTTCAACAGAATCACGTAGACGTTGTGGTGAAAGCTCTTGTTGTTCTGATGCGTTCGTCTCTGCCTCTTCAATTTGTACGAAAAATTCCCAAGCTGATCACTTCTCCAGCCTGAAGGCGACTGCCGCCAATGGCGGCAAGTGAATGACGAGGGAATGTTCGCGGCCCATCCATTCGCTAGCTTCACTCTGGACACCGCCGAGGTTTCCCACGTTGCTGCCGCCGTAGGTTTCAGCGTCTGTGTTGATAAGCTCCTGGTAGAAGCCAGACTCGGGAACGCCTAACCGATAGTTGTAGCGAACGATTGGTGTTGCGTTGACAACGAAAGCAATGATGTCGCCGTCTTGTGATTTTCTCAGGAACGATACGACGCTGTTGTCGGCATCGTGAAAATCGATCCATTCAAATCCATCGTAGGTGTCGTCAAGTTGCCAGAGCGCCGGCTCGTTTTTGTACGTGTAATTCAAATGTTGGACCAGCCGATAAAGGCCGTCATGGCGTGGTAACTTGAGTAGTTCCCAGTCAAGTTGCGTGTCGTGGTTCCATTCGTTCGGCTGTCCAAACTCGCCACCCATGAAAAGCAGTTTCTTACCCGGTTGCCCATACATCCACGCCAGAAACATGCGGAGATTGGCGAACTTTTGCCATTCGTCCCCAGGCATTTTGGATAACAGCGATCGTTTGCCGTACACCACTTCATCATGGCTCAGCACGAGAATGAAATGCTCGGCGAAAGCGTAGAGCAGCGAGAATGTGATGTTGCCGTGATGATAACGGCGATAAATCGGGTCGAGGCTCATGTATTCCAGGAAATCGTGCATCCAGCCCATGTTCCATTTGAACCCGAATCCCAGCCCGCCGAGATACGTCGGCCGCGTCACACCCGGCCACGAGGTTGATTCCTCCGCGATGGTGATGATTCCTGGGAACTGCTCATAACACACTTCGTTGAACCGCTTGAGAAAATAAATCGCGTCGAGATTTTCGCGGCCGCCGTAAATGTTCGGCACCCATTGGCCGGGCTTGCGCGAGTAATCGAGGTAAAGCATCGAAGCGACCGCGTCCACGCGCAGACCGTCGATGTGATATTTGTCGAGCCAAAAGAGCGCGTTGCCGATGAGAAAATTGCGCACCTCGTTGCGACCGTAGTTAAAGATGAGCGTGCCCCAATCCTGATGCTCGCCCTGGCGCGGATCCATGTGCTCGTACAGATCCGTGCCGTCGAACTCCGCCAGCGCGTGCGCATCCTTGGGAAAATGCGCCGGCACCCAATCCATGATCACGCCGATGCCAGCCTGATGGCATTGGTCGACGAAGTGACGGAAATCGTCAGGCGGCCCGAATCGGCTGGTAGGCGCGTAATAATTTGTGACCTGATAACCCCATGAACCTTCGAACGGATGCTCGGCCACCGGCAAGAGTTCGATGTGTGTGTAACCCATCTCCAAGACGTATGGCAGCAACGTGTCTGCGAGTTCGAGATAAGTGAGCTGCCGATTTCCCTCTTTCCGACGCCACGAGCCAAGATGCACTTCGTAAATGCTAATGGCGCTTCGCGGCCACTCCTTTTCCCGGCGCGCTTCCATCCAGTCGGCATCGTTCCAGGTGTAGCGATTCAGATCGTACACCAGGGAGGCTGTCGATTTGCCATGTTGATTGAAGAACGCGAATGGATCGCTCTTGAGCAGCACAGCACCGGTTTGGGTGCGAATTTCAAATTTATAGTGCGCTCCCTGTTCGATGCCGGGCAGAAACAACTCCCACACGCCTGCGCCTAACAACTGCCGCATCGGATTTACGCGGCCATCCCAATCGTTGAAATCGCCAACCACACTGACGCGCTGCGCGTTCGGAGCCCAGACCGCGAAATAGGCTCCGCTCGCATCGCCGGATGTTCGCAAATGCGCGCCGAACTTTTCGTAAATTTTCCAGTGTTGTCCTTCAGCGAACAAATGCAGATCAACATCGCCCATGATTGGGCCGTATTGATATGGATCGCGGCCGAGCTGTTGTGATCCATCCATTTTTGTGATCCGGAGGTGATATGAAACATCCGGCGTCGCCTCGGAAACCGTAGCGCAGAAGAAGCCCTCCTCATGGATCCGTTCCGCAGGAGTGGCTTTTTCTGAATTGCCATCGAGAATGATTTCCACCGCGCGCGCGTCCGGGCGAAACACCCGAATCTCGACGTCATTGCCCATCTCGTGTGCACCCAAGACGCGGAAGGGATCGGAATGAAGGCCTCTAACGAATCTCTCAACTTCATCGCGCGGGACGCCCGCAATATCGAAAGCTTTCATTATTTCGAAGAACACTATTCACCAAGAACGGTGACCAATAAACCTCAAGCGAATTCTTCGCAGCCAATCATCCAGCCGTTGATGTCGATCGGCGCCATTCTTTCGATGCGTTCCCGCGAAATCTCGCATTCTCTTGAGCGCATACACCAAGCGTGCGAAGTACCCACGTGAAAATATTTTGTGCTGCTGCCTATTTTCTCGGCCTCAGCTCCCTCGTCTCTGCTCCGGCTATCCCTACTGCGCCGGGCACCAGCTGGCGGTACAACATGACCGAAGAAGTTGGAAAAGGATTTAGTGTTTCCAACGTGAAGGCAACCGCCGACGGTAAAATTCACGTGCCAGTCTTGTATCGCATTGAGGGAACAGAGAACATTGATGGCAAGGATCTTACCAAGTTTGAAATGCACCGCGCCGGTGCGGTCACTAACACTGATCTGTTGAGCGTGGACGATCACGGAATTACTTGCTGGGCCCGCATCAATCTCGACGGCGAGCTGGTCAAGTTTACTCCGCCGCAGACGATAATCGCTGTTCCGTTAAAAAAAGGCTTTGCGTGGGATTTCAACGGACACGCAGGCGAACTGAAAGTGCAACAGCATTACGCTGTAGTAGGCGAAGAAAAAGCCGACGTTCCTGCCGGTAGATTTGATGCCTACCGGATTCATGGCGAGCAAACGACGCCCAATCGGATGATCATCGATCGGTGGTTCGCGCCCGGCGTTGGAATTGTCAAGGACATCACAACGATGCAGGACGCGAAAGGCGATTTACTCCAGCGCATTTCGCTTGAGCTCGCGGAAGGACCTAAAATTGTTGAGCGGCCCGAAGTACAACCGGCTGCAAACTTAAAGCAGCTTGCGGTGAGCCTTGCAAAAGATCGGTTTGGGAAACCAGTAACAATATTCTCATCGAATACTCCGGAAATTTATGCCCGCTGGGAGGGAGAGCGTTTGCGCCAGGGAGCTAGCGTGAAGGCTGTATGGATCGCGGAGAATATCGGCGAAGATTTTCCGCAAGATTACAAGGTGGACGAGGCTTCCGTTGTCGCTGGAAGCCCAACCGCCCACGGCGCGTTCACGCTCGCGCGGCCTGAAGACGGCTGGGCGCCCGGAGATTACCGCGTGGAGTTTTACGTCGATGAAATTCTCGTGGACACAATAAAGATGAAAATCGCGGAGTGAGCTTTGCTTTTGCGAAAACGTTCTTTCCTGGGAGCGATTTTCCTGAATCCAAATTGATATGACGCCGCATCATAAAGGAGAAGTCAGATTCACATGAATAAAATCACGATCCTTTTGCTCGGTGCGAGCGTCGCTCTGGTTGCCGGATGCCATTTGCCCGGAATTCGCGGCAATGGCCACCCCAAAACTGAGGAACGATCTCTTGGGACTTTCACCATTGTAGATGCCGGTGGCGCATTTGAAATCGAATGGGAAAACGGGCCGCCGGGTCTGCGGATTACCACAGACGAAAATCTACTCGCCTATATCGAGAACAATGTCTCTGGTGACACACTTCATCTACGAACACGCGAGCACGTTTGGCCCACGCACGGAATCAAAATTCTTATCTCCAGTCCGACCCGGGCAGGCGCTAAACTCAGCGGCGCCGTGAAATTCACTGCCAATAAGTTGAGCGGACCAGCGTTTGCCGTGGAAGCAAAGGGGGCATCGGAGATTTCACTGGATGGCAACATCGATCGACTTCTGGTCGATATGACCGGCGCAAGCCACCTGGCAGCAGACGGTTTGCAGACCAAAACTGCCGAAATCTCCAGCACCGGCGCCGGCGACGCGGAAGTAGCTGTCACAGACACACTGAAAGTCGTTATTACCGGTGCTGGAAAGGTCACCTACACTGGCAATCCGGGCACAATCAAAAAACAGATCACCGGCGCGGGATCGATTCATCGTAAAGATTAGCCTTTTTACTTGAGGGCATTCGTCGCAGAAATGGCGTACGGCCGTCAGGTGCTCGCGCGTCGAACACCTTTACGGTTTTATACCCGTCGCGCCGGCGATAAGTTATGGTTGGAACGCGTTTATGAAGCCGCCGCGCGCAATCCCGCTCTTAACATGGTTCGCAGCACTGGCTTCCGCAGCCATGTTTATGGCGATCCTGCTAGCCATTCTCGATCGAGGGCCGCACCTCATGGGTGGTGAAAAAGTCACCCGCTCCGAATGGTTGCATATCGCGGCGCCGCTGGCTGCGGTGATAGGCTGCCTGATGGCCCTGATCGCGTACGGTCTTGGCGCGCGCAAAGCGTGGTCGCGTCATCTGGTACTGACGACATTCATTCTAATCATCCTATATGTCTCGGCACTAGGCGCTCTGAATCTGCTTCGGCCCACGATCATGTGGCGGGCAATTGTTAACGCTTCCGTCTTCGGTTGTGTTGCCGCGTGGTACCTTTATTTAAAATCAAATGTTGCCGCATATTTTCGCGAACTCGCAAAGCAATAGGTATTTCGCTGCGGATTTGCTATTTGCACCGGCAACGCGGTGATGCGACATGCAGAGTCGAGAAAGATATCATGCACAGATTCTGGTTCCTTTTTGCCTTCCTGCTTCTGGTCAGCCCGGCACAGGGACGGGATGAAAGATCAATCAAGGATCTGGCTAAAGCGCTGACAACGCTTGGAGCTGATGTCGATCCGGCGGAAGCCGAGTTGTTGTCGCAGACCGCGCATACAAGGTCTCGCGAGTTGGCAAAGGAATATCGTGTCGTTCTAAATCCCGAGTTTACGGTCTTTTTGGTCAACATCGGCAAGCGGAAGCGCGGCTGGTGTGGCCATTGGTCGCAGGACCTGGGCGCGCGATTGAAGGAACTCAAGCTGAAAACGCTCGTGCTGCACTGGGGCGAAGCTTATCCGAATACCTCCAGCGAGAACAACGCGCTCGTGGTCACTGCCCGGAATCAGCGCTTCGAAGACGGAATCCTTCTCGACGCCTGGCGCAGAGCAGGTCGCTTGTTCTGGTGCCCGGTGAAAAGAGACGACGAATACGAAGTGGAACAACACTACGGGCATTCAGGAATCACGCTGTGGAAAGAAAACATGACCTGGAGCGCATGGCTGCAGGAGTATCAAACTGCCCAGGAAGAACCAAAATCAGCCGCCGGATCACGCTGAATCGGGGCCCCGCAAATTCGTTCACGCACCAACAGCGCTGCAGTTGAAGAATTGGCGTTTTACAGCAACGCCGTGCACATTTCCAAACGCAGACGTGAATGTTCAGACTGAAAGACAAGAGGAGTACAAGGCGCCCTCCGAAGAGACTGGCTGGAGCAGGATAAAGAAGGCGCTCGGCCCACTCGCAGCAGTCGGTGTCGTCATCGCAAAATTTTTCGCGAAACTTAAGTTTCTTGTTCTGCCGCTTCTGAAATTCCTGCCTGTTCTCTTGAAGTCGGGCGGCACCATGTTGCTGATGGTCTGGGTTTACATGCAACTCTGGGGTTGGCAGTTTGCGCTTGGGTTCGTCCTGCTTTTGCTCGTCCATGAAACAGGACATTTAATTGTCGCCAGGAAGTTCGGCCTCAAAGTCGGAGCTCCTGTCTTTATTCCATTTATGGGTGCGTTCATTGCGCTGAAAGAAGCGCCGCGCAATGCGTGGATGGAAGCGTGCGTCGGAATAGGTGGCCCGATGCTCGGCAGCCTGGGCGCGCTACTCTGCAACGTGTTAGGCGAATTGTTCGCCGCTCCGATTTTCATCGCGCTGGCGTGGTTCGGGTATTTTCTCAATCTGTTTAACCTCACACCGGTAGGAATGCTCGACGGTGGACGCATCGTAACAGCGTTGTCGCGGTGGTTATGGTTGCCGGGATTTGCATTGCTTTTGTGGTTTGGGTGGAAATATCCGAATTTCATCGTCTGGCTGATCATTCTTTTATCGTTACCACGCGTTTATTCACTTTTTCGAAAGCGAACAGAGGAAGAACAGCGATACTTCGAAGTCACACCGTCTCAGCGCTGGATCATGTCGGTGTTATACTTTGGTCTGATTGCGCTGTTGCTATTCGGAATGCACGTCGCGCAACGGGATTTGAACGAGCTCGGGGTGCGGGCGCACGGACAGGGACGAGACGTCATCGTCCAGTAAAAGAAGCGTTAGAGCTTCCGCGTCACTCCGAATGGGGTCAGGGTTCACAGCAAGGCTTTACACCTCCGGGTGTGGCGAAGCGGCGAACACCCTCGACGGATCAAGTCCAATCTCTCGCAAAAGCGAGACGAAACGCTTGTCCGAACGCAAAGGCGCAAATTCAGGGGCAATACCGACTGTGTGAAGCGATGAAGAGTGTTGGTCTCGCGCGCGTTCAAGTTCACGCATCGCCTTCTCATGTTCTTGCAACACGACGTGCACATGCGCGATGGCATCGCCCGGCGTGTAACTCCCGCGACTCTCACAAGCGCTCTTGAGAATTTCGCGCGCTTCGCTCCGGCGATTCAACTTTGCGTAGGTGATCGCCAGACCAATCGGCACTCGACCACTAACATCCTGCGACTTCTTGTATAGCGCGATTGCGTCATCGAAACGTCCAATTTCCCGGTAAAGCGCGGCCACAAGCGGTTCGCTATAAAGAAACGTTGGATCAAGCTGCAACGATCGTTCACCAGCCGCCATCGCTTCGTCGATCAATCCGAAGTATCGGTAGATCTCACAGGCAAAATTGCTGACCCAGAGCGACGCGGGATCAATTTTCGCCGTGCGGCCCAAATACGAAAGGGCCTTCTCGCGCTCGCCGATCGCGGCGTAAAACGCGGCGATGAAATAGTTGGAGGTTGTAGAATTGGGATCAATGTCGAACGCCCGGATGTATTCAGCTTCAGCGCCTTTGAGGTCCCAATCCAGGATCCGTTTGGTTTCAGCCAGATACACATGCGCTTCCGCCTCTTCGTCGTCGATGTTGATCGCATTCAGCGCGGCTTCGCGGACTTTGGAATAGGCTTCGACCGGTGCAACGTAAGCATCCGCGAGCCAAAGCCACGATTTTGCGATACCGGTCCAGGCGCGCGCGAAGCGCGGATCTTTATCAAGAGCGCTTCCGAAGAACTCCAGACTTTTTCGCAGCGCTTCCTCAGTGCTCTTATCGGACAGAAATAAGCCTTGGAGATACAGGTCGTAGGCATCGGTGGAGCGAGATTGCGGCGGCGGCGAGATTGCCAGCTTGAGTTTGAGAGCATCGACGATTGAGCATGTGATCTCATCTTGTAACGCGAAAATACCATGCATCTCACGCTCATACGTCTCGGACCAAATCGTGAATCCTTGTCGCGTGTCGATTAGTTCCGCGGCGATGCGAACGCGATTGCCGTCACGACGCACGCTTCCCTCCAACACGTGATCGACATTAAGTCGCTGCGCGATCTCAGGCAGTTCTGCCTCTTTTCCTTTGAACCAAAAGGAAGACCTCCTTGCCGCCACTCGAAGGCCGTCCACTTTTGCCAGAGCCCCCAGTATTTCCTCGGCAACTCCATCGCTGAAATATGCGTGATCCTTCCCCGGACTTAAATCCGTAAAAGGCATGACAGCGATCGATCTTTCGCCGGACTGCGCGGGTTCAGCCAGATTTGGTGACACGTCAGCCTTGGCCTCTTCCGTTCGGACGATCCCATGGCTTGTGAAGTCATAAATCCAGGCAAGGATCAACGCGATCGGAAAACCCAACACAGCGGCGAGGATTAACAGTCGCTCCGCCCAGTTTGGGATATCGAACGGTGGAAACACCTGCGTCACTACCTGGATAATCAGCCAGGCCACCACTGTGTACGTAACCGCGACGCTATAAACCCTTCTTCGCTTCAGCTCGGCAAAGAATTTTTTGCGGTTCACACGGGACATTTACACCGCGCCGCGGATTTTGCCCGCTTTGCTTTCACAAAGACAAGGGAATTGGATAGAGGTGAATCTTAGCCCGATCGTCAACTGATCCCAGATTCTTATGGCGCGGTTTGGCTGATTAATTTTTGGAACCGCGGATTGTTGCGAAGCGGGTCCCATTCCCATCGATATTTCAGATCGTTAACTGTGATGCTGTAATTGGCGCTATCAACTGCACCGGGCGTTTTGAGCAAATGCTCGATCAATTGAATGGCCACATCGCTCTCGCCTACGCGGGCGTAGATGAGTGCGAGGTATCCATTCATGAGTGAACCGTCTACAGCGTCTTTCGATTCAGGTTTGAGTTCGATTGCTCGACGTCCTTCCGCGATGGCATCGTTTTTTCGTCCCATCAATGCGTACAGCCATCCCAGCGCCGCATGCCGCTCGGCGCTTTGCGGTGCCTCTTTCACCGCCGCTTCAAAAGCTGGCTTTGCCTGTTCGAATGCCTTCTGAGCACTAGCATCATCACCCCGCGCGAGATCCGCGCAACCTTCAAGAAAAATTTTGGGGCTCAATCCGGCAGTGCTGTAAGAAACTTCATTCACTGATGAGGTTTCGAGAATGTTTTTGGCTGCAGCAAAATCGCGTTGCAGCATGGCGACGTCCCAGCGACCGGCGGTAATAGCGCCATCTGGATCGGTACCAGAAGGGACTTCATCCATGATCGATTTCAGCAGCCGGGTATCTCCTTTCCACCAGAAATTGATATAGCCGCTTTGCTGCTTGGCTACGATAGATGTTGGCGCCAGGGCGCGCATCCGCTCGGCCCAACGCGCGGCTTCCGGCCAGCGACGCATTGAGGTGTTCGTGTACATCAGTTCGCGGGCAGTGCTGGGATTTTGGGGATCGATCGTCGCGACTCTTTCGTATGCTTCGAGCGCTTCTTTCCATTTTCCTTGCCGGCGCTCAATGGCCGCGATTAGCCGGCGAGTATCTGCGTTGCTCGGCGACAGACGGGAAGCGATCTCAAATTGTTCCAGAGCGCGGTCGTAGTCCTGATCCATCCAGTAAATGCATTGGCCAAGCGCAAAATGGCCTTCCGCAAGGTTCGGCTGCAGTCGAAGCGCAGTCTCCGCTTCAGCTCGGGCTTTATTTCTGCGACTCTCGGTCGGCTCATAGTACCGGAAGACTTCGGCACAAACGGAGGCCAACCGCGCGTGAGCAAGCGCAAAATTCGGATCCAGTTGGATTGCCTGGGTGTAAAGCTGTTCAGCGGTATTGTAATCCTCCAGGGCCGTATCGGGATTTCGAGAAATTTGATTAGCGCGGAGATAAAACACGTACGCATCGGCGTTCTGCGTCGGTTTAGTGGTGGCCTGCGCTTTTTCATCAGGGCTGAGTGTTGCACGAAGGGCATCCGCAATTTCGGTGGCCAATTCTCCCTGCAATCCCAGCGAATCAACCAGAGTGCGGTCGTAACGATTCGCCCATATTTGGCGATTATCTCGCGTATCGATCAATTGCGTATTGACCACCACACGCTCGTCTCCCTTTCGGACGCTGCCCTCGAGAATGTTTGCCACGCCAAGTTGTCTCCCGATCTGGCGCAAGTTCTGGGCTGCGGCTTCGCGAAACCCCATCACCGAGGAACGACTAATAACTCTGAGATCTTTAATCTTTGCCAGGCTCGTTAGGATGTCGTCCTGGATGCCATCCGCGAAAAATGCATTGTCTTTTTCCGGACTAAAATTCTGGAACGGCAGAACCGCGATACTCTTCTCTACAGGCAGCAAAGCTGGTTTTTGTGGGGAATAGAGCCAGAGGCCTGCGCCGGCGGCAGCAAACAAAAGGATGCAGGCGACAGCCGCGATGTACACACGGCCAAACGTTGACGGAGCCGCGCTAACGGGAGCTTTTGAAGACTGTTCCGAGCGCGATTCGCGGAAGAGTTTCGGTAATTCAGGATTTCCAAAACCGTTGCCATGGAAATTCACCAGGAAGATCGGAACGCCGTGTTTTACCGCGCACTCTCCCAAATCATGCAAACACGGAACCCATTTGCTCGAATGAGCTAAATCGTCGGCGACCCTTTTGGACAAAAGGATGTGACCGCTATCTCCGCAGTCCATCACGCGCTGGGCAAGATTGATTCCAGCGCCTGCAACGTTTCTTCGATCATTTACGTCGCGAACTTCATTGATGGGACCGCTGTGAATGCCCATCCGAAGCTTCAGACGCGGATACTCTTTCAACTTTTCGCTGATCTCGATCGCGCATCGCGCAGGCGCTTCAGGGCTGTTGAAAAAAACCAGCGCCATGCCGTCGCCCACGGGGAGTCGGATCAGTTTTCCGACTTCTTCTGCGATACGAACCTGCTGTGTGCTACGAACAATTTCAGTCAGTTGTTCCTGATGTTGGCGCTGCTCATCAAGAAGCAAGGTCGAATAACCGACCAGATCCATAAATAGAACGTGCCCAATTTGTAATTGGACAAACGCTCCAGGTTCAGGTGGCATAAGTAAGGCTCGGAATCTCAGCGATTTTTCCGATTTCTAAAATCCGATTTGCACGAAGCATTGCCGTCAGTCTCAGCAGAGATTAAACCACCGCGACGTTCCACGCGATCTTATGCTAAAATTGGCGAGTGCCATTTCAGCTTGAATCCAACTTCAAACCTCGGGGCGACCAGGGACAGGCAATCGCGAAGCTGCTGAAATCTCTGGAGGCGGGAAATCGACATCAGACGCTGCTAGGCGTGACTGGCTCAGGCAAAACCTTCACAATCGCCAATGTCATTCGGGATTTGGATCGCCCCACCCTTGTGATCTCGCATAACAAGACGTTGGCGGCACAACTTTACTCCGAGTTCAAACAATTCTTCCCCCATAATGCCGTCGAATACTTCGTCAGTTACTTCGATTATTACCAGCCAGAAGCTTATATTCCGCGCTCGGATACCTACATCGAAAAGGATTCCTCGATTAACGAAGAGATCGAGCGTCTGCGACTCTCCACCGCCAGCGCGCTCTTGTCGCGGCGCGATGTGATTGTGGTTGCAAGCGTGTCGTGCATCTACGGAATCACGTCGCCGGAGGATTACGAACAGATGTTGCTCACGGTCAAACGCGCCCAGCACATCAGCCGCGAAGCTGTGCTCGGTCGTTTAATCGACATGCTCTATGAGCGCAACGACGTTAATTTCGCACGCGGCAGGTTCCGGGTGCGGGGTGACGTGGTCGAGGTGTATCCGGCGACCGCCGATGAAGAAGGAATTCGTCTCGAGTTCTTTGGGGACGAGATCGATTCAATCCGGCGATTCGACCCACTGACAGGCCACACGCACGAATCGCTCAACATCATCACATTTTTCCCAGCCAAACAATTTGTGACGCCGGCGGACAAGCTCAATCGCGCGTTACGCACAATTCGCTACGAGCTTGAGCAGCGCATTATCGAACTCGAATCGCAGAACAAATTGCTTGAAGCGCAGCGGCTACGGATGCGCACCGAGTACGATTTGGAGATGTTGCAGGAAATGGGCTTCTGTAATGGGATCGAAAACTACTCGCGTCACTTGTCCGGACGCGCTCCCGGCTCGAGACCTTACACAATCATCGACTTTTTCCCTGACGATTTCCTCGCGGTCATTGACGAATCGCACGCCACCATACCGCAGATCGGCGGAATGTATGAAGGCGATCGCTCCCGCAAAACCGTACTCGTAAACTACGGATTTCGTTTACCGAGCGCGCTCGACAATCGCCCGCTCAATTTCGATGAGTTCATGAAAATGACTAACCAAAGTGTTTACGTAAGCGCGACGCCCGCAGAATTCGAAATTCAAAACAGCGTTGCCGGAAATAAGGCATACATCCCGCATCGACGGCAACGGATCGGGGAGCCAGAGCTCGTTCCTTTCATTTTACCCGGAGGAAAACGCAAAACGCCTCACAACGGCAAGCGCCCAACATCCAACTCAGCGATACAAATTTCGAAGAGCGACGAGCCGCCGGAAATCTTTGACGTGCACACGCCGGGGATGCCGCTTGTCGTTGAGCAGATCATTCGGCCCACCGGGCTTCTCGATCCCCAAATCACTCTGAAGCCGCTCAAACATCAGATCGACGACACAATCGAATTGTGTCGCCAGCGAGTGGAACAAGGTGAGCGCGTTTTGGTGACGACGCTGACCAAGCGAACAGCTGAAGACCTCGCCGATTATCTCCGGGATGTCGGATTGAAAGTGCGCTACCTGCATAGCGACATCGACGCAATCGAGCGCGTTGAGATTTTGCGTGGATTGCGCGCGGCAGATTTCGACATTCTCGTCGGCATCAATCTGCTCCGTGAAGGACTCGATCTTCCGGAGGTTTCGCTTGTCTGCATTCTGGACGCGGACAAAGAAGGATTTTTGCGCAGCCAGACATCACTTATCCAAACCGCAGGCCGCGCGGCGCGTCATGTAAATGGCGAAGTGGTGCTCTTCGCAGACACTATTACGCAGAGTATGGAAGCGCTGATGTCCATTTCCGAATACCGCCGCACCAAACAGATGGAGTACAACGAAAAGCACGGCGTCACTCCGCAAACCGTTCGGCGCGCCGTGCAGGAAAGCCTGCACACTATTTTGCGCGGACGCGAAGTGGAATCGTCCGTGATTCGTGAAACTGGCGGCGATTTCAGCTTGACGGAGCTGCTCCGCGAACTGGAGCAGGAAATGCAAGAGGCTTCCGGAAATCTTGAATTCGAGCGTGCGGCGCTTTTGCGTGACCAGATCATGGAAGTGAAAAGCGGCACAGGCCTGACAAAGATCGAACCGAAACGGCGACGCGTGAAATATTCACGCGGCGCAGGACGCCGCCGCTCACGCGTTTGAACTGTAGCAACGCCGCTCTGCGACCTTCTATCAGGTGCGCAAGAAGAAACTGCCCACAGAGAGGTATCTACAACTCCGCGCTCTTACCTTGTCGATCTTCGCACCGCATGCGATGAAATCGGCGATGCCGAAGACGAAAACGAAATCCGAGACAGCAAGTGTCTTCGGAGTTTTGGGCTCAGATGAAGCGGAGGTAAAACGCGTCGCCGCAGAGCTGGCGAAGAAACTGGCACCTGGCGATGGAGCAGATTTCGGTTTGGAGACCATCGATGGCGTCTCAGACAACGCGGCTCAAGCCGCCGAAGGAATTAGATCGACGATCGAGGCTCTGGAAACGTTGCCCTTCTTCGGCAGCACCAAACTCGTCTGGCTCAAAAATGCGAACTTCCTGGGAGACGATCCAAAGGGACGCTCGACCGAGGTGCACTCTGCGCTGGAGGAACTGTCGAGGTTGATCGAGAGCGGTGTTGCTCCGGGAGTTAATCTTCTGATCAGCGCAACGGAAGTAGATAAGCGACGGTCATTTTACAAGGCGTTAGTCAAACACGCGGAACTGCAGGTTTTTGATCGACTCGATTCAACCCGAGGTGGCTGGGAAGAACAAGCGACTGAAATCGTTCGGCAACATTCAAAAAAGCGGAAGCTCCAATTTGATGATGATGCGCTGGATCTGTTTGTCTTGCTTACAGGGGGCGATACACGACAGATCGAGAACGAACTTGAAAAGATCGACACTTTCTTGGGCAAAGAGCGTTCGGTGCACGTCGAGCTTGTTCGCGAGTTGGTGCCGGTTTCGCGCGCCGGGGTGATTTTTGAGCTGAGTAACGCGCTGAGCAAACGCGACCTGGAGCTTGGACTGATGCTGGTGCGTCGGTTATTGGAGCAGGGCGAGAGCGCCGTCGGAATTTTGCTGGCGGCGGTCGTGCCAACGATCCGCAATCTGTTGCTGGCAAAAGATCTGATGCAGCAACATGGCATTCGTCGTCCGAATTCCCCGTTCCAGTTCATCGCCGCGATGAACCGCTTGCCGGAAAGGGCAACCGAGCATTTACCCCGCAAGAAAGATGGATCGATCAATGCCTATGGTCTGGCACTCGCTGCACAGCACGCCGATCGATTTTCGGCTGGCGAACTGATTCAGGCGATGCGGGTCTGCCTCGACGCAAATGTAAAACTCGTCACCACGCAACTCGATCACGAACTGATTTTAACCGAAGTTGTTGTGAAGTTACTTCGAGAACCGCCATCGTGAGTCGAATCGAAGGAACGCTGTTCCTGGGCTTTGCGGCGGAAAAAACGGGAACTCTACATGGAGCCTTCTTGCCTGCGCGCCACCGGCCCGACATAAGGAATCTCCCACCGCACGCCCGTAAACGCTTTTACGGTGGCCACGATCCAGACAACCAGGAATGCAATGTGAATCAGCGCCTGAATGATACCCCAAAAGAACACCAGAATTCCGCCAATGGCCGGAATGGACCACAAAATCAAGAAGAGGATTCGTGAGACGATGCTAAAGAGAAGCCAGGCACCTCCAAAAATGATCGATTGCATGGCATAGAAACGCACGAAGCTGTCGTGCTTTTCGACAATGTAAAAAATGATTCCGCCAATGAGTGGAATGCACGCCAGCGCAGCAGCGACATTGGAAGGTAAACCTGTCGACGTAGATTTCGGACCGAGGTCCGGGCTTGGACCCGGTGGAGGTGCCATTGGCTCTTCGTCGGGCATGATCTACATACACCGGATGCGAAATACGTTGTCAAGCATTCTTGCTTTTTTGGTTCATTTTCACTTTCACTCCGCGCCCCGGCCTAATATCATGCGCTCCCAGCCATAAACTTCATGATTAAAAGTTCCCCTCTCCCTGGACGAGCCTTCACCCTCATCGAGTTGCTTGTTGTAATCGCAACGATCATCATCTTGGCCGCACTCGCTGTTCCAGCTTTCAACAGAACCCTTGAACGAGCCAAAGTGGTAAGCGATCTCAGCAATCTTCGACAGATCGGCATTTTGACGCAAACATACCTCAACGACAAGGATGGCATCCTTCCCGTTATGAATGCCAATCCGGGTATTGGCACGACCGCACTTCCGGTGATTTATCCAAAGTACGTGAGCACCAGAAAAATCTTCCAATCCCCTTTTGACAAGCGGACCCCTTCTGAAACGGACAGTGCGCCTGTGAGCTACGGCATAAACGACAACATGTATGCAGCGTCCGTGGGAATCGGCGGTAACATGGCAAAAGTGCTTTCCCCCTCATCCACCATTTTGATGGCGCCAAATTACAATGGAAATCCATCTGTCGCTGCTTCATGGACGAACTACGCCGCAGCGGCACCATTCGTAAAAAATGTGATTCCTGGAGGAGGCGCTGGGATGACGACTGGCCCGCAACAGAATGGCAGACAGATTAATGTGCTCTTCTGCGACTTGCACGCAGCAACCATTGCCTTCGGTCCGGGAACCACGGCCGGCACATTTCAAGACACCACGTCCGATCCGCTGGGTCAAAAACTTTGGAACCCGACCAAGTAAACCAGAGGGCTTCACTCACCACCACCTCCTCAGTAGATCACCCCGATCATGTGCTTGTCGGTAAGCGTTTGATCGAGCAACTCGGGAGGCGCGCACGTGACTGCAAACTTGGACAAGCTTGTGCAGTTATATCGGATCGTAACGTTGCTCCCCTCTTCGCCAATTGCATCAGACAGAGTTTAGCAGCGGCTGGATTTCGCGCCGTTCTGATCACAATTCCTGCGGGTGAGAAGTCAAAAAATCTTAAGCAAGTCGGGGCGATCTGCGACAGAATGATCGCAGCGGGACTTGGCCGCCAATCGTTCGTTGTCGGGCTAGGAGGAGGAATGATCGGCGACATTTCGGGATTCGTGGCGGCGATCTACCACCGTGGCATCCCGCACATTCAAATTCCAACGACGCTGCTGGCCATGGTGGACAGCTCAATCGGCGCGAAGACCGGAGTGGACATGCGTGCCGGCAAGAATTTAATCGGCGCGTTCCATCAGCCGTTGATCATCATTGCCGACCTCAATGTTTTGAAAACGCTGCCGACACGCGAATTCAACCAGGGGTTCGCCGAGATCATTAAGCATGCCGTCATCGCTGACGCCAAGATGTTTCGAACGCTACAATCTTGGGAACCACGCACGGCGCCTGACCTGCGACGGCTCATCAAGCGCAACATCAAGATCAAATCGAGCATCGTGGCGCAAGACGAATGCGACCGCACGGGTGAACGAGCGCTCCTGAATTTTGGCCACACACTCGGTCACGCCATCGAACGCGCTGGAAATTATCGGAAATTTCTGCACGGAGAAGCGGTGAGCCTTGGAATAGTTGCCGCTTGTGCAATCTCCCAAAAGAAGGCCGGGCTGTCATTGGATGAACGCGAGGCAATTGTGAATCTTCTCGGGCGATTTGGATTGCCGACGCGATTACCGTTGAACTTTCCACGCAACAAGATTCTCGAGGGGGTGAAATTCGATAAAAAATTCGAAGATGGAAAGATCCGTTTCGTGGTCACCCCACGCATTGGTGTGGCTTACGTCACTCAAAGTGTGACGCTCGACGATTTGCGCGAAGCGGTGAAAGCTCTGTAGCCAACCGCATCTCCTCGAATTGATCCCGCGCGCGCGCCGCTAAGATTACCGGCTCGGAGGCGGACGGTCTCCATCGCTCAGCCTGACTTTTAACATCGCGTTCGGAGAACGCGATCCACCTCGTGTCTTGGAATAATAATCGACTAACCCTTCTGCCACGCTGTCGGCGTACTCGCGAAAAATGCTTTTGCGTTCGATGCCGTTAACGTTTCGTGTTCCCTCATAATCACCGGCCTGAATGCGAGCGAACACGTCTTTGCTGTTCATTACATACGGCTCGCAATACACGACCGGGCACCGGTAAAGCCGCGTGGCCAGCAAATTGCGCGCATAGACGTAGCCGCTCGTGCCGATCTTGGTCGTGCTGTTGGTAGTCGGGTACTGGTACGGCGGGAGGCTAGTCGCACGAGCCATCGCCGACGCAATCGTGTCCGCCAGCGGCAACTCCTCATCGTATGCGCGACTCAGAAGGCGCCGGACCATTTCGAAGCGTTGATCGTCGAATTCAAGTTCGTCTGCTAAATACGACCCGTTCAGGAGGAGATGGAGATGATTGATGTCGGTCAGGATCGGGCTGTTGGGGTCGCCCCAGCCTTCGGCATTAAAATGCAAACAGAGGACAAGATCGGGATGCAATTTAAAGTTCACACGCGCGGCCCGGCGTCGAATTTCACTGTAGCGGTAGAACAAAATTTCGCTTTGCCAGCGGATCGTTTGCTCTTTCGCCGGATCATTGGCATCGAGAACGTCGGCGCGTGGCTGTGGCACACCGTTCTTGACCAGGATTTTCCTGGCGAGCGTTCGAAAATCGTCCGGGCGCATCTCTGTGGTCGGCTCTTCACTGCTTCGAACAAACGGAACTCTGGCACCGAGTTCGCGTAATCGCGGGGCCAGCAATCGAGCCACGCGCAATGTCAGGTCGCCTTCCTGCACCGGCTTGCTTTCATTGACTTGAAACCAGCGCTCCTCCATCTTCGCCCACTTGCCCCCAAGATGGCCAGGGTCGAGCGCCATTTTTATACCAGAGAGCGGTTTCTCCTGTGGCGCCCGCGGCAACAATTGCAAGGGACGCCAGAGTCGCGGCACCGGCTTGCGTGTCGCGCTGTTGGCAGCAAACTTCAACGTGAAGAATTTCCCCGCCTCGCGATTGATGAGAATCCGCGCTGTATCGTCATTCACTTCGAATAAATCCGGTGCAAACCCATGGGTGCAGTAAACGTCTTGAATCAGGTGCGCGAACTCGTCGTGGGTAATAGTTTCTTGATAACGTTCGAGCAGACTCCATCGCGGCTTGCTTCCGAGGACGCTAAGGTTTTCCGCAGCACACAAGGACGGCAGAACGACTAACAAAAGGAATCCCGCGTAGCGCAGGACGAATTGTCGGGTGCCTTTAAATTGGCGAATCGTTAAATCGTTGAATCGCAAATACGATTTGGCTATGTAACGGTTCAACAAATTACGTCTCATGTTAACGGTTCTTTTTCTTGGCGACATAGTTGGCCAGCCAGGCCGCTCCGCGGTGATTGGCCGCCTGCCGGAGTTGAAAACGAAGTACGCGTTAGATTTCGTCGTCGTCAACGGCGAGAACGCTGCAGGGGGACGCGGTATCACTGGAAAAATCACCATCGATCTTTTGCGCGGCGGCGTGTCAGTGATCACGACCGGCGACCACATCTGGGACCAGAAGGAGATTCTTTCGTTCATCGATACCGAACCGCGTTTACTGCGTCCGGTGAACTATCCGGATGGGGCGCCGGGAAGCGGCGCAATCGTGCTGGAAACGGCAAAAGGCAAAATCGGCGTCATCAACGTTCAGGCGCGCACCTTCATGCAGCCCATTTTGGACAACCCGTTTCTGGCTGTCGAAGCAGCGGTAAGGAAAATGCGCAGTGAAACGCCGAATATTATTGTCGATGCTCACGGCGAGACCACAAGCGAGAAGATCGCGCTAGGCCGTTTTCTCGACGGGAAAGTCTCGGCTGTGATCGGCACGCATACTCATGTCCAGACCGCCGACGAGCAAATCTTCGCAGGTGGCACAGCCTTTCTATGCGATGCAGGAATGTGCGGGCCCGTAAATTCCATCCTCGGACGCGCAGTGGATCCGATCATGAACCGGTTTGTTTCGAATCTGCCTGCGTCATTCCCAGTAGCCGCTGGCGAAGTACGCCTGCGAGGCGCGGTCGTTGAAATCGATGAAATCACGGGACGCGCCCTGTCTATCACGCGCTTGGATGAGCCCGGACCTGCCATGCCGACGACATCAGAGCCGGAGGCAAAGGTAGATGTTGAACAACCGCCGTCGCCGGAACAAACTTGAAACTGTTGAACTTACGGCCAACTATTCACGCCTTTAGATTCGAATTGTCTAACGAAATCAACGTCCAACAGAAATCTATGAACAGATCCCTTGCTTTTACGTTACTCGCGGCTTTGACCCTCTGTGCTTCACAGGTATGTCAGGCGGCGGAGAAAAAAAATCCCGAAGCGAACAGATTAGCCCGCGAGGGCGCTGAGGCCGCTAAAAAGGAGGAGTGGGACAAAGCGATTGAGCTGTTTAAGAAAGCCACTGCCATGGACCACAAGTATGCCGACGAGCTGTCGGCAATTTATCAACGAGCCGGATACGCGGCCGCAAACGAGCAGAGATATGGGGACGCCATCACCGACTACGACGAAGCTCTTAAGCTCACGCCCCAGGAATCGGCGCGCATTCATGAGCAACGTGCGGCGGTAGAAATGAAGATACAGGACTACGACAAGGCGCTCGGTGACTATTCCGAGCTTATCAAACAAAAGCCGGACGACATTAAATATCTCAATTATCGGGCTTACATTTACGAGCTAAAGAACGACCTCCAAAATTCGCTCGTTGACAATGAGAAAATTTTGAAGCTGGATCCAAATAATCAGGATGCAAAAGCGCGTAAACAACGGCTGGAACAGAAGCTTGCGGAAAGGGTGCAGTTAACCCCACCGCCACGAACGCCGACGCCTAGCCGTTCACCAGCAGGGAAGAAGAAGCCCTGAGCGGGTGATTGAACTCGCCGAGCTCGATGGCAGCCCTTACACGACTGCGGAGTTTTGAAGTTCTCTGCGTACTTCGGCAACGCGGTCGGAGGTCGCGTTCCACCGTGGTTACGTGTTGATTGTTGAACTTGCCGCCGCGTTTTCCTCATCTACTTTCGGCAGCGGAGTGAATTTTCGCTTGCGGCGGTTTATGGGCAAGGGCGCCAATGTCATCGTGATGTTACGACCGGCGATCTTCGGCTCGGTTTCCACCTGTGACATGCTTGAAAGATCGTCGCGTACTTTTCCTACCAGGTGAGTCCCAAGCTCCTGGTGCGCCATTTCACGGCCGCGAAATTGGAGCTGCACACGCACCTTGTTTCCACGGTCCAGAAATTCCTCAGCGTGCCTGACCTTCGTCAGATAATCGTGCTCGTCGATGTTAACGCGAAACTTGATTTCTTTTAGTCTGGAACTTGCGGGCTTTTTGTCCTTTGAGTGTTTGGAAATGTCGTACCGAAACTTTCCAAAATCGATGATCTTGCACACCGGCGGATTAGCCGTGGCCGCGACTTCGACCAAATCGAGTCCCAGACTTTGAGCTTTCCGCAAGGCATCGTTTAACCGCAAGACGCCAAGCTGTTCGCCGGTGGATCCTAGAATGACCCGGACCTCGCGAGCGCGAATCCGACCATTTACACGAATTTGTGGTTGCAGATTAGATCATTTCTTCCGGCGAAACGGGAGTGCGCCGCGTCGCCGTATTTTCACTGTCGCAATTTCAGGCGTCAACATTCGCAGACACCATGTCACTCATCCTCGCCGCGGCTGCGATCCACCGCGCCGAGGTGCTCGCATTAAATTGCAAGCCGAAGAGAAGTTGTAGGCAACAATTTCGCACTGGCAAGATCAAACTGCTGCCCCAATCGAAGCTACTAGACATCATGAAATCTTGGTGCGATCGAGTCGAAGACTTTTGCCATCACCTTTTCGCACCTAGCTAATTTTTCGGAGGATCACCAAAGTGCGCTTTGTGCGCCGCGTATGCAGCGGCATCTTCCAGCATCGAATCGATCGTTGCTGTTAACGGCTCAAGTCTGACGACACCGGAAAAAATCGCGCGATCGCCGATTTCAGTGTCGATCACGAATGCCGGACGTTGCGTAATTTGCAGCGCCCCAAACTCCGCCGTAGATGCTCGCACGCGCTTTTCAATTGAGGACGATTTCGCCCGCTCCAGCAGTTTGCCGGCTTCGATCGGACCTGCCTCGCCCCCGATTTCAGCGGCAGTTTTCCAATCAGAAACACTCTTACCTTCGCGCAGAGCCGCGCGCGCAAGCGCGAGCCGGACGCGATCATCAGTGAAACCAAAGTCTTTCGCCGCTTCGGCTACACAATTAGGCGCGAGCCACTCCTGAAGGCTTGAGTCGTACCAGTCGGTATTCAGCATGAACGGTGAATGCATCATCATTCCGCTGCGGCGATAGAACCATTGCTCCTGCTCGCGCGAAGTCGGCAAACCGGTGGGATCCATCAGCGCAATCTTCCATTGAAATTGAATCCTGCCTTGGTAACGCCTTTGTAATTCGGCCCACGTCGGTTCGGACCAAAAGCACCAGCTTGAAATGACGTCGAGATAATCCGTAACAATAATGGACATGGCGGAACTTGGAAACGGCTACAAAGAGCTACAAAGGTAAAAAGTTACAACGTTCAAATCGCAGCCAATGTAACATTGTAACTCTTTAGTTCTTTAACTCGAATTTTGAATCTCAATCATATTCTTTTATTTCTTGCGATCGTTTCGCCTCTTTTGGTGTTGGCTCGAGGCTGGCGATCCGGCAGGGGCCACCGCAGCTGGCAGATTGCATCCCTCGTTGTGCTCGCGACTACAGGGGTAACTTGGTTATTCTGGCCTGATGCCGCCGGGTATGTTGGCGGCGGCACATGGTTATTTCTCCTGTTCCTGCCGTCGATCGGGTTACAAAAAATGACGGAGCTCTCAAGGCAGAACGATTACAAATCGGCAGCGAACCTCGGCGCGACTCTCCGGATCTTGCATCCGGCTCGCGAACTGCGCGAGCAAGTCCAATTATTCCGGCGTTTGGCAAGTGACCGTGCGCATGTAGCCAATTTCAGGTCTGTTCCTACCGAATACGAAATGGCTCGTCGGGCTCAGCGAAATCAACTTCGAATTCCGCCGGCTGTGCTCGTTTTAATCGTGGTCAATATCCTCGCGTTTCTTTTCGAAGTGGCCACTGGCGGCTGGAATGATTTTGATGTGCTGCATCGGATGGGCGCTCTCGAGCCGTACGCTGTTAGCGTGCAAAGGGAATATTGGCGATTGTTTACCGCGCTTTTTCTTCATGGCGGTTTCATGCACCTCGGGTTCAATATTTTCGCACTTTACATTCTCGGGCCGCCGCTGGAACGCGCCATCGGCACGGTGCGATTTTCCGTTTGTTATCTAATTTCAGGACTTATCTCGAGTGCGGGCGTCGTTGCTTTAAGTCAAATTGGTCTCGTTCAGGTCGCCCAACTCATAGGTGCTTCGGGATCCATCATGGGGATAGTAGGCGCCTGGGGAGGGTTTTTGATGCGACAGCACCGTACCGCCTTGGCTAAGCAACGCCTGACAAACATCGGGTTGATCGTGGCGATCCAGATCGCATTCGATCTTTCGACTCCAGAGGTCAGCCTGGCCGCGCATCTGTGCGGATTGGTCGCCGGATTTTTTCTCGGACTAATGCTTGCGCCACGGGCATTACCGCCAGGGGATGAATGTCCAGCTCAAATCCAGCGGGCGAAATGACCCGGGTACTTGCTTGATGAGGTTTTCTCGATTAACTGCGGCTCTGCTCCCTGGGGTATTCGAATGGTGATTGATCGAATCTGTCGTGTTGGTAACCGGAATTGCTGCTCCGGGTTGCCATAGAGCGCAAACGCATGCCAACCTTCCAGACTTACAATGTCACGCCCATCCTGCCCGCGGCGCTCGAGCCGCTTCGGGAGATGAGTTTCAACCTTTGGTGGACGTGGGAGCCGGGCGCGCGTCGTTTGTTCCGGGAACTCGATCCCGAACTCTGGGGCCGCACAAATCATAATCCGGTGCGCATGCTGCAGCTCTCGCGGCAATCGCGACTGGAAGAACTTGCACAGGACAAAAATTTCTTGCGTGAGCTGAAGCAAGTTTTTCAGGATTTCGAAAAATATCTCGGACGCCGGGACACGTATGGGAAGCGCGGGCCGGGAGCCGCGATCAAGAATCCCATTGCCTATTTTTCTGCCGAATTCGGTTTTCACGAGTCGATTCCGAATTACTCCGGCGGCCTCGGAATCCTGGCTGGCGACCATTGCAAATCGGCGAGTGATCTTGATCTGAATTTCGTCGCAATTGGGCTTCTGTATCGGCATGGCTATTTTCGGCAACAGATCGACAAGGATGGGTTGCAGGCAGCGATTAACCTCAACCAAAATTTCTATCATCTGCCAATCCGAGAAGGCCGCGGCAACGAAACAAAGCTTCTAATTTCAGTACCAATTCTGGATCGCGAAGTCTTCGCCAGGATCTGGGAGCTGCGCGTCGGCCGCGTGACCGTTTATCTTCTGGACACCGACATCCCGGAGAACAACGCAGAGGATCGTCTGATCACCGCGGAACTGTATGGGGGCGACCTTGAAATGCGGATGCGCCAGGAGATCATGCTCGGTATCGGCGGGGTTAAGGCGCTAACCGCCCTGGGAATCCAGCCGGATGTGTTTCACATGAACGAGGGCCATTCGGCTTTTCTCTCCCTGGAGCGGATCCGTCTGAATGTCATCGAAAAGAAGCTCGATTTTCATTCCGCACTTCAGATCGTAGCAGCGGCTAACGTTTTTACCACGCACACTCCAGTACCGGCAGGCAACGACTCATTCTCACGAGAGATGATGGAGAAGTACTTCGGCAAACTCGCAAAGGAACTCAATATCCCGTTCGATGAGTTGTTCTCATTCGGCCACACACGACTCAACCGAGATGAACCGTTCAGCATGACCATTCTCGCGCTTCGTCTCAGCCGTCACGCAAATGGTGTCAGCAAATTGCACGGTGAAGTGAGCCGATCACTTTGGAAGGACGTCTGGTCGGGGGTTCCGATTTACGAAGTACCGATCAGCAGCATCACGAATGGCGTTCATACCAAAACGTGGATGGCTCCTGAATTTGCGGCGCTTTATCGCAAACATCTTGGAGACTGGGAGGAGCGTCTCACCGAGCCGGAGTTCTGGCGTGGCGTAATCGATATTCCTGATGCGCAACTTTGGGACACGCATCAACAACTCAAACGTCGCCTCATCGATTTTGTTCGCGCCCACGAGCGACAACGTCGGGAGCGCCTGGGAGAATCGCCGGAATCAATTCGCAGAGTGAATCGCATCCTTGATCCGGAAATTTTGACGATTGGTTTCGCTCGCCGATTCGCCTCTTACAAACGCGGCACGCTTTTGTTCAATGACAAAGAGCGACTGACGCGGCTGGCGAATGATCCGAGGCGTCCGGTGCAATTCATTTTTGCCGGCAAAGCGCATCCGCGTGATGAGGCCGGCAAAGCGCTGATCCAGGAGGTCTACAAGGTTACGCGAGAACCCGGCCTGGAGAATCGCATTGTGTTTCTGGAGGATTACGACAGCTACATCGCGCGCCGCCTTATTCAGGGAGTAGATCTTTGGCTGAACCATCCGTTACGTCCATTGGAAGCAAGCGGCACCAGCGGAATGAAAACCGCACCTAACGGGGGAATCAATCTGAGCGTGCTTGATGGCTGGTGGCGTGAAGGCTTCAACGGCAGCAACGGCTGGGCCATTGGCGCTGAGATCGAGGAGGGCACCACCGAGGTTCAAAATGAAATCGATGCCGGCAGCCTCTATCACTTGCTTGAGAATCAGATCGTCCCCCTTTATTACGCGAAGCCGGACGGCAAACTGCCTCTGGCCTGGGTGCAATTGATGCGCGAGTCCATTCGCAGTGTCACGCCCATGTTCAACACGCAACGAATGGTCACGGAGTACACCGAACAGCTGTATGTTCCAGCAGCACGCGCGTACGAAAACTTTTCTCGTGACGGCTCCGGCGCCGCGACCCAGCTCAGCCAATGGAAAGCGCAGATGCGCAAGGATTGGCCACAAGTTCGGATCTCCGACGTGCAGGTAGCGAATAGGGAACGACAAAGCATTTCAGTCGGCGAATCGTTGCAGATCAACGCCCGCGTTCATCTTGGCGCAGTCGACCCGAAACATGTCCGCGTTGAAGCCTACCACGGCGAAGCGGATAACGGTGACCTCCGGAATCCCAGCGCGACCACGCTAAATCAAACCAGCCAGACTGATGGCAACGGTACTTACCTTTACCAAGGCAGCATTCCCGCGACCGAAAGCGGCACCTACGGGTTCAGCGTACGTGTCGTGCCGACGCACCCGTACTTGATGCAAACACACGAGCTGCGCCTGATCACCTGGTCGTGACCTCATTTCCTGTCAAAAGTATTGACAATTGCCAGACCATTTAGCTAAGCATTTGGGATAGAGGAACTTGAGCCGTCTAGTTTCGTAGACATACTAACAGTGAAACGCATAAAGGCGATTTCGAGCGTAACGCTGATAATATTCGCCTTGCTGGTAGCAATCAAAGCTACCAACCCGGTCGCCAATCCCAAGTGGGGGCCGCTCAACGCCGGGGGACTGACATTTCCCCTGCTTCGCGTCGGTTCCACGTCAGTGTACGATCCGATCTCGAATACGATGATCCTGTTCGCCGGGGCTTCAGCTGATGTCTCTCTCGGGAACCCACGTTTAAATGACGTTTGGGTATTGACCAATGCCAATGGACTCGGAGGGACGAGTGACTGGAGCAAGCTGGATCCTACGGGGGCCCCTCCCGTGCGAGAGCGCCATTCGGCAGTGTACGATGCGGTAAACAATAGAATGATTATTTATGGCGGTTGCGGGGGAATTCCACAAAACGGCTGTTTCCCAATTGCCGACGACGTGTGGGTTCTAGACCATGCTAATGGAGTGGGTGGAACTCCAACTTGGACACAACTGTTTCCCACAGGTGCACGGCTTGGGGCGCGGCAAGGCCATCAGGCTGTTTACGACTCGAACACCAATTCAATGATCGTTTGGGCGGGTCAGAATGGTGGTGGGCAAGCCTGTTCTCCAGGTACCTATTCGGATGTATGGGTGCCGCAGCCGCTGCCACCGCCATTCTGGCCGGCCCAAACAATCATTGAATTAGTACTGGGATCGTAAACGGCTTGATGAGCTCGTCGCCCCGGTGGCGGTCCGCCGGTCGGAAAGAGTTGTGTCCAGGTCGGGGTGCCTCCCAAGCCGTTTGCGTTAGTTAATACCCAGACGTTATCGGCAAGTGGAAGGCAGCCTTGCGATCCCACGGTCGAACCACACCCGCCATAAATAATCATACGATTGTTCGCTGCGTCGTACACCGCCGAATGGTCGTAGCGAACCTGAGGAGAACCTGCGGTGCCATTCGGAATCAGATTGCTCCACGTACTAGTGCCTCCCAGTCCATTGGCATTGGTTTCTATCCAGACGTCATTCAAACGCGGGTCATCCAAAGCGTTGTCTTCTGAAAACCCGGCAAAGAGAATAAGTCTGTTCGACGAGGGATCGTAGACGGTGGTCGATCCGCTGCGAAGTAGAGGGTATGTCAAACCACTGGAACCCGATAGGGTCCAACTGGGAGCCGCTGCTGCCATGAGCGCTAAAAAACTGCAGGCAAACAGAGTAACAGTCGAAATCAATTTTATATGTTTCATAATTTTATATTGATGGATTTGGTTGTTGTTTTGATAACTTCTTCCTTTCACCATCCTTCTCCCGATTTCTTGAGGAGAAGTTTTGAACAAAATGAAAAAATGTTGAGACATGTCTTCGCCAAGCGTCTGGCGGAGCAATCGGTGGATTTGAGCCTACCCCGCTTCGCCTTCGCGGTTATCTTTTATTCGCTGGGTCCAGGCTCGATTCACAGACAAACGCGGTTGAACCAAGGCTGCGCCGCGATAAACAGACGGATTATTTCAGCTTTGTTTGTTGCAGGACGACAAACGGTTTTCCCAAGTTCAGCGTCAGGTGAAGGCTCGAATAACGGCGGCGGCCTGGTCTGCCTTCACCGGCTGCTAATAGCTGAAAGATTGTATCTGACCGGCCGCGATATCCGGGCCGTCGACAAATCCAATTCGCTTCCCGGGATTTAGCGCGATGTGCGCAGGAATGACATTAAAAGCGTTGGAAAAGTTTAATCCATTGATCGACTCGATCAGATTCCCGGAGACGTCGTAGACGTGGATGCTGCTGCCGCTCGGCGCGGTGCTGGAATTGGGCTGGGCCACGAGAAAAAGTCTGTTCACAGAATCAAACTCCACATCGGCGCCGCTGAAAAATTGCTGAGTCGCGCCCGGGAGTGGTTGCGCGAAACCGGTCTGCGTCGCGAGATTGTAAAACTCGACACTGAAGTCAATCTCCGTCGTGGTGCAGGCCGTGTTCGTGCCGGGATCCACGGCCAACCCATTCACGTCGCCGAGGCCAACCCCGGTAAATTTGGTGAAGGTGCCTGAGGTCATATCCACCGTGGCAATTTTACCGGGAACAAATGGATTTCCGAGGGTCGCATGACCCAGCACCGCATGTTTCGTCCCCGGATTATAAGCGAAGCCGGGGTCGGCCCCAGAGTTAAAATCGGGATCGGTGATTTCTATCACTGGTCCAAAGGTATTTGCGGCGATATTCGAACTAAACACCGTTGGCCGGAAGTTGCCGCTCACATCAATGGCCCAGACTGCATTATTAGAAGTGCCTTGGTTTCGACTAACGAGAGTAACTAGATGGTCAGTCCCCACGGGTGGTGTCCACCTGCCGGTCACATGGTTTAAGCTAAGCGGATTCAGAAAAGCGAAGGTGCGCACAACGTTCCGCAAGCCCACGGGATGTTCGCGCTCCACCAGGCCGACAGAGTTACCCACCACGCCCAGAGTGACGAAATCATCGTGCGTTTGGCTCCTCATGATTACCTTGATGATTTGTCCGGTCGTCTGACTGAATGTTTCGACGGCGGCAAGCACGGTGCCGTTGTTCAGGTCACGGTATTCACTAAGTACACCTTCGTCGCCAGCTTGATCGATATCGAACCCGAGGATCTGGCCTCCAAACCTGTCTTGCACAATCACGCTGCCTGTCGGTCCGACAATGGGCTTCCTCTGAAAATCGTCTGCCTTGGCGACCCGCGGTTTCAAGCCATCGAAGGACAGCAAGCCGAGCAAGACCGCAGACGTAAGCCCGACAAATCGGATGGCTAACAAATGATTCGTTTTCATAGGCGATACCATTATTCTTTGCACTCTAACTCCCTTCCAAGCCACGTTTCGTAACAATGTCGTTACTTTCTCTACCACGAAAAGCGTCGCTTCGGATTAGGTCAGGGTCGCCGCCAGTTCCATGCCGAATGTTTACTGACCGACATTTCCTGTTCACTTAACAACAGGCTGGCAGCAACGAGCGCGCAACAAAATCCCAGTATGGCGCCGCATACGACGTCGGACAGATAATGCGCACCGATGTACATTCGTGAGAACCCGATCAGAATCGGGATTGGGAGACATGCGAGGCCGAAGCGTCGTCGGGCAATAATTAGAACGCCAAAGAACGCGGTCGAAGCACCAACATGTCCGGAGGGAAATGAGTGATATTTGGTGCTGAAGCGTGGCCCGCCCCAGTGGTTGTCGGTATGTACCGAAGGGCGCGGCCTAGGAATGGAGCGTTTAATTACAGTTCCTGCCACCCCTGCCAACGCCAGAGCGATGAGCATCGCGAAGAAAACGCGTGACCACTTCCCGCTCCCACGAATCCAGGCAGTTCCCAATAGGAGCAAACCGAGGACAACATGCAACGGCCAGTCACCATACCTGCTCACGTTTCGCATAAAATTGTACATGCTGCGGTTTTGATGATGAAGGATGAAATTCCAGACCGCCTCATCGAAATAAAATGAGGCGCCGATGGCGACCGCAGCGATGACGATGGCGATCAGCCAGCAAAAAGCAGGTCTGCGCTTCACAATTTAAGTTCCCGCCGGATTTACAGGCGGCTATTGTGAGCGCAAAACTTGGATGCGCAACTTCGATAAATGGCAAATACGAGAATCCCGGTGATCAGTGAACAGCTACCATGACTGCACGAAACGGATTACCGGGTATCGATCACCAATCATCTCTCCGACTTTTCCTTCAACATGCGGTGCTCTTCATCGGCTGTGTGCTTTTTCACAGTGCGGGCACCTGGAGCCTGCCGCTGATCGATCGCGACGAACCGCGCTTTGCTGAAGCTTCTCGCGAGATGATCCAGCGCGGCGATTACGTTGTTCCCTTTTTCAACAACCAGCTCCGTCTCGACAAGCCTCCCCTGACCTACTGGGCTCAAACGGTAAGTTATCGGATTTTTGGCGAAAACGATTTTGCAGCCCGCTTCCCATCTGCCGTGGCGGCTGCGCTCATCGCAGTGACAATCCCGATTCGTGGATTGAAGATTGGAGGCAGGCATACTGGTTGGCGCGCAGCGATTATTTTCACGCTCTGTTTGCAAACCTTTATCCATGGAAAAGCCGCAGTGGCCGATATGTGGCTGGCGCTGTTTGTCACCACCGCCCATTGGAGCGGATTAGAACTGCTCCGTGACGGCCTGACGAATTCACCGCATCAAGAATCGAGCATTAAACATCGGACTCTTCATTGGTGGTTTCTCTTTTACATCTCGTTGGCCCTTGGCTTTCTGGCGAAGGGTCCGATCGCCTGGACACCTTTGCTGACTGTAGGATCCACAGTTGTTTACGCGCCGAATTTGCAGCTGTGCCGGCGATTTAAATTCTTTCGCGGCATTGTAGTGATGCTGGCGATTGTCGCCGCATGGGGAATTCCTGCGTTGATTCGCACGCACGGCGAGTTCTTGCGAATCGGAATTGGCCGCCACGTGATCGGCCGGTCATTCGGGGCGATGGAGGGACACGGCTGGGACTCGTTAGGGGGTTATCTTTTGCTGCTGCCGTTCTATTTCGTGACTGTGTTTGTCAGTTTCTTCCCGTGGTCGATCAAGTTGCCTTCGCTATTGAAAGGATTGTGGCGCAAACACGACAATATCGACTGTTACCTTTTCTCCGGGGCGGCCATCATTTTCATCATTTTCTCGCTTATCAAAACGAAGTTGCCACACTACACGTTACCTGCGTTTGGCATGCTTGCGCTTTTGCTTGGGCGCCACTGGGATCCGGAGGAGGATTCAGAACACAAAGCTCACGAATCGAAGCCGTCAGATTCTAAGGAAATAGACCAGCCCCCGACCGCTATAGAGGGTCACCGTTCCTTGTTCAAAGCCATGGCGATCACGACTGCGGGTGTCTGGATTACAATCGCTCTTGTGGTTCCTCCCTTGGTCGCGCGATTTTTTCCGGCGTATGAACTTTTCCAGGAATCACGCGCGTATCTGCAACCGAACATGCAATTTGCATCTGTCGATTTCGGGGAGCCAAGTCTCGTGTGGTATTTTCGCTCACGCGTGAAAGGTTTTCTCACACGGACTAACAAAAAGAACGCAGCCGAGTTCATGTCCGAACCCGGCGCGCGTTTCGTAACTATGCCTACTTCGCTGGTCCAGGGGATTTTTCCAAATCATCCTGAAAGTTGGAACTTCTTTTCGACCAGTGGCTTCAACATCCCGAAGGGGAAGAAAGTTGACCTTACGCTGGTGTTGAAACCGCAGTAAAGCACGTTGACGATTTGCAATTTAACGATTTAACGATTTAACATGATCACTTTTCTCGAAGGCAAACTGGTGAGCGCCTTGCCTACGCACGCAAGCGTCGATGTCGGCGGTGTGGGCTACGAAGTTCTCATACCGCTTTCGAGTTATGACAAGCTGCCGTCGATTGGGCAGCCTATTCGGATTCTCACGCATCTGGTCGTGCGCGAGGATGCGCATCTGCTTTACGGCTTCATGACGCTGGCGGAACGCGACTTGTTTCGGTTGTTGGTGAATAACGTCAGTGGTATCGGACCCAAGCTGGCGCTCGCTGTCTTGAGCGGGATGAGCGTAAACAATTTCAAAGCTGCGGTCGTGAACTCTGATGTCGCAGTGATCTCCAAAATCAGCGGCCTTGGAAAGAAAACAGCAGAGCGAATTGTTCTCGAGCTAAAAGACAAGCTCGGGGTGGCTGCTGCATGGGAAGCGGCCAGCGCTGCGCATGCGCCCACGCCCGAGCAAGAGCAGGCGAACGAAGCACTGCTCGCGTTGATCGCGCTCGGTTACAAACAAGCCGACGCGCATAAAGCCGTGCACGATCTACAGCAGAAAGGCGAAGTAAAATCAGCAGAAGAACTGGTTAAGCTCGCGCTGAAGCGAATCGCCGCGGGAAGATAGTTGCAGAGCGCTCGCGTCAAACGCCATGCGCTGATCTTCGAAACGCCCTGCGGTATGGAGCGACTCGACGTTGGACGTTCGGTCCTCGATGTTCGACCTTACACCGGAATGGTCTCTGTTATTGAAGATCGTCTGCAAGCAATTCGCGCCGCCTTTCCGAAAGAAGGGCTTTTTGCCGAGAAAGAGTGGCTGCTCTCACCAGACGCATTTCCGATAGAAAAGAAATTTCTCACCGATCTCGAACAGCTTGGCCATCGGCTGTTCATCTTTCAGCGCGCTTGCAATCAGCTCTATCAACTCAGCGTTAAAGGCAAACAACCGCAGTGGGTCGCGCGGTACCTCGACGCGGGTAAACCAAAAGAACTCATTGAATTGTCGCGACGCAAGGAAATCCGTGACGAGCTGCCACGAGTGATTCGCCCCGACCTGATTCTTACTGACAAAGGCTACATCATCGCAGAGATCGACTCGGTTCCTGGGGGAATCGGGCTGACGGGTTGGCTGAATGAAACGTATTCCGTATTCGATAGCGAGATCATCGGCGGCGCGGACGGAATGCTTGACGGATTTCGCACCGTGCTGCCGGAGGGCGGCGACATCGTAGTTTCACAGGAATCGGCAACGTACCGGCCAGAAATGGAATGGGTTGCCGCGCGATTGAATCGGCAAACTGCTGAACTCCCGCAAGCGCGAGATGATTCCAGTTCTCTTCGCAACGATATGCCAGGCGCGATCGCCGATTCCGGCGAAAGATGGCGCGTCTTGTCCGCAGAAAATTATGAGCCCCAAGATGGGCGCGCGGTGTATCGCTTCTTCGAATTGTTCGATTTGCCAAATATTCCAGGCATTGAGAATACGCTGCGTGCTAATGCTGAAGGCCGAATTACTATCACGCCGCCGATTAAACCTTATCTTGAGGAAAAGATGTGGTTCGCGTTGTTCTGGCTCCAGCCGCTGCGTGAATTTTGGCGACGCGAGCTCGGCGAGAAATATTTCACCAAGCTCCAAGAAGTAATTCCCTACTCGTGGTTGCTCGATCCAACTCCCCTGCCTCAGCACGCTGTCATTCCGCGATTGGAGATTCACGACTGGCGCGAGGCGGCAAAATTCAGCCAAAAAGATCGCGATCTTCTTTTGAAAGTGAGCGGCTTTTCACCCCTTGGCTGGGGCAGCCGGGGAATTGCACTCGGTAGCGATCTGCCGCATTCCGAATGGGAAAAGCGAATGGCGCACGCGCTTGCTACTTTCGAATCGTCGCCAACGATTCTACAGCGATTCCAAAAGGGCCGCTTATTCGAGCACCGTTATTGGTATCCGGATTCCAGCGAATTGAAAACAATCAAAGGCCGGGTTCGGCTTTGTCCATATTACTTCGTCGAAGGTGATCGAGTGAGATTGCGCGGCGCGCTTGCCACCATCGCTCCAGCTGACAAGAAGTTTCTGCACGGTATGAGCGATGCGATCCTTGTGCCGTCGAAAATCACGTAGAGCAACGGTGTTGCCTACGATGGGAAGAACGTGACCGTGATGCGAGGACTCAATCGCAATCCAAAGCACATTCGCGCTTCGAATTTGTGCTTTTACCACGAAGAATTTTAAGCGTGCAAAGCTGATCAGTTTCACTCACAAAAATCCATCATGACAAAAAATATTGGAATGCTGCTGTTAGCCATCTATTTGATTCTTGTTGGGATCACTACGCTTTTTCATGTAGGAATCGGCGCTGTCGTGATGGGAGTTTTGGCGCTGGTAACTGGCATTTTGATATTGGTCGGTAAGTAGTTAGCCCTGATCTTCAATCCGCTCTAGCCACCGCTCTGTGGGCGGTTGAAATCTGAGTCGGGATTGAACGGCGCACAGCGCCGTGGCTACAGGTCGTGATTCGCAGATTTACAAGGCGCCGACGGCGGCTGAAATCAGTAAAACCACGATGCTGAGTGAAATGAAGATCTGGATCCCAGCAAGAACCTTGGCCCACCGAGCCAGTAGTGGCGCATCGGTGGGGCCGAACGTGGAACTCTGCGTGAACGCCACGAACAAATAGTCAACGAAGTGTGGATGCCATCGTGCACATGCAAACTCCGGGCGTTCCTCGCGTGGAATTTGCATCTGAGGAAAAAGGAAGCTCTTGCTGCCGAATCTTTTTTGTTGCTGGCGCAAACTCGGCCCGCCGCCGTCCAAACGCCAGTACCACAGCGCGAACACGATCACGTTCGTTAGCCAGAGTAGTCCGCCGGACCGCAAAATCTGCAAAGGAGATTCCCGGTGTGTCGGCAAGAGCCGCACCAATAAAATTACCGAGCCGATCAACGCCACGGTCGTAATCCCGTTAATGACGAACCCAAGAATGCGATTCAGTGAAAATTTTCCCACCCGATGGCTCACCACCGTCGGCACGAGCAAAACAACAATCACAGTTGGTAACAGCCAGATCGGGCCGAGAACGACGTTGCGCGGCAGGGCCAGGTAAATAGCACCGATCGCAAGAACCGCAGCTATCGTCTGTCCGCGTGGCTCTGGCTTATCAACGTACTCTGGCATTGTGCTTTTCGCATAACCGAAATTCGCTGTGTGATCAACAGCCGCCGTGGAAGTGGCACATCTATTACCGAATTAGGCGGGAAATTGTAGTCGCTGCCTATGACCTGTTCCAACATCCCATGCTAACAGAAGAGGACGGCCCGGAGGGCCGCGCTGCAATCGTTTGGGTTGTTTCTTGAGTATCAGCGCCTTCGCTGCATCGTTTTGGAGTGCGATTATCGCGCAAATTCGAAAAGCTTTTTACCCGCGATGCAGCGGAAAGCCTGTGGGAGCACGCCTGCCGGTGGACACACCCGGTAAATGCTGGACGCATCCTGGCGACGATTGATCGATCCGAGTTGATAAGGCTGCGCGAGCGTTATCCGTATCGGCCGAATGCGCGAAAGATTAATGCTTATGAGGACGCTGACTATTGGATCGGCGTGAACGTAAAACGTGTGCAGGACCTCTGGCTTGATAGATCGCCTCCACTCCACATCCTCGATCTCGGCTGCGGCCCGGGTTATTTTCTATACGTCTGCCGCCTTTTCGGACACGAGGGTCTCGGACTCGATCCCGATGATGAGCCTTTCTTCCGCGGGACAACCAAACTTTTCGGCGTTAAGCGCATCGTAGCGCGAATCAACGCACAAACCCCTTTGCCGGATCTCGGTAAAAAGTTTGATCTGATTACCGCGCATCGGGTCTGCTTCCATCGAATATCGCGTGGAGAAAACGGAGAATGGCTGGAATGGGCAAAGGCTGACTGGAAATTTTTTCTCAATGACGTCCGCACAAGAATATTGCAACCGAAAGGAAGGCTCCTTTTGGAATTCAATCGGCAACAGAACGGCTCGTCTTTTTTTACACCGGATCTCCGGTCATTTTTTGAATCTGAAGGAGCGCGCGTGGTGCGGTGGAAAGCGCTGCTTGCGGCCGACCCGAACCAGCGACCACAATTTAAAGAAATCAGAGATTGGGGATCGCGGAGTCGAAATTTGCAGCGGTAGCGTGTCGGCTGCCTCTTTTGTGGTGCGCAGGCGACACGGCTGCCTCTACAAAATTGGGTGGCTATAACTTCCAATCTGCGCAATCCCAGCCGAGCATCTGTTCAAGCCTGGCGATGTCTTCAGCGAAGAGATTGTAAAGGAAAACGCGCTCCTCCCAGTTTATGGCCCGCCCGTACGGCACAACGTTTCTGTCCTTGTTACGGACCGTACGAACAGGTTTGCATCCAAGGAATGATAAGACTGACGTGACCGTTTTGCGCTGGTTCGCTTTGAAATCATCCCACTTTATCACCTTCACTTGCTCGCGGGCAAAAAATTTGAAGACGCGCTCGAGTTGTCGGCCATAAAATCCACGGCCGATGTAAGCAAAACGCCGGGCGTCAACCGGCGGCGCGCCGCCGATCCGGGTTTGTTCTTCGCGGACCGCGTCGAAGAAGTCTAGCGGCTCGCGACCTCTGAATCGCTGCATATTCCAGTGGGCAAATGCGCGATCGACCGGATTTCTGAGAAGGACCACTAATTTGATCTTTGGATTGTAATTCCAGATCCGTTCCGCCGCCGGCTCATGATAAAGATAACTGGGCGTGCAGTCGCCGGCGATCATTGACGGCGCAAGCGGCGGGTAATGATTGTGCAATTCGTCATAATTAGACCCGGCAACGAAGTGCGCGTCGTTATCGAAAAAATGGATTTCCTGCTGATCGCCCATGCAGATATCGGGATGTCTGCTTAAAAAGTAATGCAGCGCCGTTGTCCCGGATTTTTGCGCGCCGGCCAGAATAAAATCGAGCCGGTCAATTTTGCGCCGCTTCGGTCGGAACATCGGAGAAATGTACATAGTGAAGGCTATAGGGGAAGCTGACAGCTTCCCGACAAATCTCCCTCGCCGAACGCAGCAGTTGTCGCCCCTACCTCTGCCCTTTATGATTCGAGCATGTACCAGTGCTTTCGCCCGCAGCTTCGGTGTTCAGTTTTGCTCTTTTTCGGAATAACTAGCTGTGCCTTAGCCGACGAAGGCATGTGGCTTTTTAATGCGCCGCCGCTGAAGCAATTGAAGGAAAAATATCAGTTCGAGCCGACACCGCAGTGGCTCGAGCATCTGCAAAAGGCCAGTGTGCGATTCAATTCCGGCGGAAGCGGTTCGTTTGTTTCTGCCAATGGACTCGTGATCACGAACCACCACGTGGGGGCAGACACATTGCAGAAGATTGGCGATGCGCAGCACAATTATCTGCGAGACGGTTTTTACGCCAAAACGCAGGCCGAAGAAGTCAAGTCAACCGATCTCGAGCTGAACGTCCTGATGTCCATCGAGGATGTAACGACGCGCGTCTCCACCGCGGTAAAACCAGGTATGAACAGCGATCAGGCCTCCAAGGCACGGAGCACCGCCATCGCTGCGATTGAAAAGGAAAGCAAAGATAATACCGGGTTACGATCGGACGTCGTTACGCTATATCAAGGTGGAGCATACCATCTTTACCGATACAAGCGTTATGACGACGTGCGCCTGGTTTTCGCACCCGAGCAACAAATGGCTTTCTTCGGCGGTGACCCCGACAATTTCGAGTACCCACGATATGATCTCGATATCTGTCTCTTTCGCGTTTACGAAAATGGCCAGCCGGCAAAGATCGAACATTTTCTCAAATTCAATCCAAACGGGCCAACCGACGGAGAGCTGATCTTTGTCAGCGGCAGCCCTGGCAAAACCGATCGGCAACTCGCGTTGGATGAACTGGCTGATACTCGCGATCGATATCTCCCCTACGTGCTGAATATGTTTTACCGGCGAGAGGTGATGGAATTGGCTTACAGCGCCCGCTCCTTCGAGAACGCACGCAAGGCGCGCGAGGATCTCTTTGGCAATCAGAACAACCGCAAACGTTATGACGGTTACCTTGCCGGCCTGCTTGATCCGCAGATCTGGTCGGCGCTGCAGGCGCGAGAGAGAAAATTCCGCGAGGCGACTGATCGAGATGCAAAATTAAAGCCGGTGCATTCTGCTTACGATCGCATCAAACGCGCCCAGGCCGAGATTGCGAAGAACGCGCCGATGTACAACTACCTCGAGCAGGAACGTCCGGTCACGATAGGGTATCGCGGACCACGAGCATTCTCGGGGAACCTTTTCAAGTATGCCCGCCTTCTAGTGCGCGCGGCTGATGAGCGCACGAAGCCAAACGGTGCACGAATCCCGATTTTTCGCGACACTGCGCGCGAATCATTGGAGCTTGATCTGTTTTCCACAGAACCTATTTACGACGACTACGAAATCCTGCGGCTCACGGATTCGCTCACGGATTTCGCGTCACGATTCGGAGTAGAAAATCCGCTCGTAAAGCAAGTGCTCGCCGGAAAATCACCTCACGCGCGAGCCGTGGAACTTGTGACTGGGACAAAACTCAAGGACGCCTCCGTGCGCAAAGATCTGTACGGTAAAGATGCCGCTGCTTTGCAAAACATTCATGATCCGATGATTGACCTCGCCGGTATGATCGATGCGCCAGCGAGACAAGCGCGAAAGCTCGATGATGCGCAAGAGGAAATTAAGGAGCAGGCCTACGGCGAGATTGCCAGAGCGAGGTTCGCCATCGAAGGCACAAGCGTTTATCCTGATGCCACCTTCACCTTGCGACTGTCGTACGGGACCGTCCGTGGCTATGAAGAGGACAGCACGCAAATCCCCGCGTTCACCGATTTCGCAGGCTTGTATCAACGCGCTGCCGAGCATGACAACCAACCACCATTCGATTTGCCAAGGCGCTGGGTCGACAAAAAAGAGCAACTGAATCTTGCGACGAAATTCAATTTTGTTTCCGACGCCGACATTATCGGCGGTAACAGCGGCAGCCCGGTGGTGAACAAGGCAAATGAATTTGTCGGGATTATTTTTGACGGCAACATTCAATCGCTGGTGCTCGACGCCGTTTACACCGACAAACAAGCGCGCGCTGTCTCGGTTGATTCCGCGGCGATCATCGAAGCGCTGCGGAACGTTTATGGAGCGAGTGCGCTGGCAAACCAGTTGCTAGGCGCGACAAAATAGTTTGAGGGGTAATGCCAATCGTATCTCGCGCAGCTCTTATTGCGCTGTTGATTGGATCTCGTGTCCCGCTGTCCGCTAAAGCCGACAATATCGACGATTATCTCGCCGCGCAGATGCGGCGGTTGCACATCCCCGGCCTTTCGGTTGCCATTGTTCGGGACGGTCGAATCGCTAAAGCGCAAGGATACGGATTCGCGAACCTTGAGCTAAAAGCGCCTGCAACAAAAGAAACGGTTTACGAAATCGGCTCGAACACGAAGCAGTTCACCGCCGCCGCAATCATGATGCTCGTTGAGGAGGGCAAGCTGCATCTCGAGGACCCAATCACAAAATTTTTTCCGGAAGCACCGGAAGCGTGGCACGCCATCACGATTCGACATCTGCTCAGCCACACTTCCGGCATTCAAAATCATGTTGCTGTTCCGCACTGGCTGGACGTTTTCAGGACCAATCTCGCCTTCGAGACGGTTCCGCCTCGTGATGAATTGCTGGAAATGTTTTTTAAACTGCCTCTGGAGTTTCGTCCAGGCGAGACATGGGCGTACGATAATACCGGTTATTACTTGCTTGGAATAATCATTGAAAAGGTCAGCGGCAAATCGTATTGGCAATTTCTCGACCAGCGGATTTTCATGCCGCTGGGCATGAACGCTACTCGCAGCACCGATCCACAACCAATCATTCCCAATCGCGCTTCAGGCTACGAATGGAAGTACGACCACTTTGAGAATCGACCGATCCTCCTTCCGCCCATCGCATTCTCTGCGGGCAGCCTGCTATCGACGGTCGAAGACATGTCGAAATGGGATGCAGCGCTTTCAGGCGAAAAACTGTTAAAAAAATCCTCGCTTGATCAAATGTGGACGGCAGCTCCAACCAACGATGGCGCCGCCGCACCATTTAATTACGGCTTTGGTTGGTTCGTCGATGGCTATCATGATCATCGATTCGTTCAACACAGTGGGGGAACACCGGGCTTTTCGTCAGTCATCTACAGATTTCTGAATGAGAAACTGACGATCATTATTCTCACGAACCACAGCGACACCATCATAGATCAATTGGCTATTGACCTTGCAGGAATCTATCTCCCCGAGCTGAAACGATCCGAAGCAAGTTCGGATCCCGATCCGAAAACCACCGCGATGTTAAAGGAGGTCGTCTCCAGTTTGCTAAACGGAGAGTATAAACCTGAATTCTTTACGCCGGCGATGCGTGTGTTCCTGGGAACAGCAACGGGCAAGGCGTTTTGGAAATGGTTTGCCGAGCATGGCTCGTTAGGGTCGTTTGTTTTTTGTGACAGTGAAGACAGAAGTGACGGTCCGATACTGCGCGCCAGGATAAGTCTGGGAGGAAATTGGTATTATTGTTCTATCAAAACAACGAAGAGCGGCAAGATCGCGCAAATCTATTGGTGGTGACCCCGAGTGATTCCGTGGCTGTCATTCCGAGCGAAGTCGAGGAATCCCGTGCTGCAGCCAATCGGTTTCTCCCGGGATCCTTCGACTTCGCTAAACTCCGCCCAGGATGACGACACTATGGCAGTTGCTTCAGTAATTTTTTCCACCTGACCCATGCTTCATCACGCGCTTTCTCATCAGCATCACGAACAGCAGGATTGGTCGGTTCACCGGAGCGCATGAAACCGTGGCCGGCGCCTTTGTAGATCACGGGCTCATAGGTTTTGCCTGCAGCTTTCATTAGTTCCTCCCCTTTCGGAATTGTCGCGTCCACGCGCTCGTCGTTCTCGCCATAGAATCCATAAACCGGGCACGCGATATTTTTCACTTTCTCATCAGAATCCGGCGCCACACCGTAAAATGAATACGCCGCTTTCAGCTTTGGATTTTCATTCGCGTACGTAAACGTGACTCCTCCGCCCCAGCAGAATCCGCATATTGCCAGCGTGCCGTTGCAGGATGGAATTTTCGTCAGCGTATAATCGGCGGTCGCGTCGAGATCGCTCTTCACCCGTTCTTTGGATAGCTCGGATGTTGCTTTGCGCGCGGCATCGAGGTCCTCGAATTTTTGGCCACCGTGCAAATCTGGAGCGATGGCAATAACACCGTTTTCCGCCAGCTCATCGCACAGACTGCGGAGCCAATCAGTCAGGCCAAAGATTTCACTGACAACCATCACCGCGGGCGCTTTGTCTTTGCGCTCCGGATAAACGACGAAGGCTTTGATTGTGCGGTCACCTGATTTGATATCGACCCAATCTGCGTGACGCGGAGAATTGTTCAGGCGATCGCGACCAAAATCTTTTATCTCCTCACCCTTGCAACGGGAATCGCACATAAACAAAGCGAGCAGCGCCCCAATAAAAAATCGCGTGCAACCCAGTCTTCGGTTCATGCAAAGGGATATGTGAATTAATTATGACGATCCTCAATTACGGCATGACCCGACCGGCAGCTTTGCCTTTAAAGATAGCCGCGTCAATGCTCCACCGTCCGGAGCCGTAAAAGATCATGAATAAGAACAGCCAGCAAAGAACAACGGCCAATTCGCCCTTGTTCAGAATTGGAAAAAATTGCTCGGCCGATGTCGGGACATGACCGATCGCTTTACCTGCTGCGTGCACGGTGAAATAGGCCACGGCCATTTCACCAGCTGAGAAAAATGCCGCGAGCCGTGTCAAAAATCCAGACGCGATCATGAGCCCGCCAAAAAGCTCGATAATTCCCCCCAACAGCATCAAACCTCCTGCGCCGCCGTGTCCACCTCCGGGAAACCCAAGAAGCTTTTGGCCGCCATGGCAGGCGAACATCAATCCCACTATCAATCGCATGATGCAGTAAACTGGATCGGCAAATCGGTTGAGAGCGTTCATAGCCGTCAGGCTGAACGACTTCGAACCTGCATGTCAATTAAAATGACGAAGCATTCCTCTTCACTCGCTTCGTTGTATGAAGCGCGATCGCGCCCCACAGGGAGACGGCTATAGCTACGCTGCCTTTTTTGCAGGGTGCGCTTTTTTTCCTCGCGATTTGCCGGTCGCCTTTCGTTTCGCGCCAGTTTGCTCCAAACTCTTTTGCAGAACTGACACCAGATCGATCACCTTCGTGGGCTTCGGCGCTTTGCGAGGTTTCTCTTCGATTTCTTTCCCGCCGGCTTCGACTTTTTCTTCGATCACTTCCATGAGCGCTTCACGATAATCATCCTTATATTTTTCAGGCTCCCATTTGGAGGCCATGCTATCGATGAGTGATCTGGCCATGGTCATTTCTCGTTTGCCGACTTCCATTTTCTTCGGAAGATGGAGCTTCTCCGGGTCGGCCAGTTCATCGGCGAAGTGCATCAATTCCAGCACAAGCGCGCCGTCCTCCGGCTTGACTCCCGCCAGATATTGGCGCGTTTTGATGACCACCTTCGCGACGCCGACCTTGTTCGTGTCCTTCAGCGCGTCGCGCAAAAGCGCGTAAGCTTTGTCGCCGCCCTTCTGCGGCTCCAGGTAGTACGGCTTGTAAAAAAACATCGGGTCAATCTCTTCCTGATCGACGAAGTCCTGAATGTCCACGGTCTGCGTGGCCTCGAGATCGACGCGTTGGAAATCTTCCTCCTTGAGCACGACATATCTCCCTTTTTCATACTCGTAGCCTTTCACAATCTGGTCCCAGGCGACTTCCTTGCCGTCCTTCTCTGCAACGCGCTTGTAATTCACCGGGCTTAAGTCGCTCTTCCGCAGGAGACGAAACTTGAGTTCTTCCCGCCGTGTCGCCGGATAAAGAGCGATCGGGATATTAACAAGTCCGAAGCTGATGCTGCCTTTCCAGATTGCGCGTGCCATTCAAAGATATTCGCATGCTGCGGGTGGTTTGCGTGCAGGTGGGGCGGTTCACCCAACGGCTCGCGAGCGATTATCTCAATCGCCCCTGCCAGAATTCTATGCCGCCAACTCGAGATCGCGGCGCGAGATACCTCGCAGTTCAAAGAGTCGAATCAATGTTTCTTCAATGAGGTTATTCGGGCAAGATGCGCCCGCGGTGATGCCGATCACCGCCGGCCCTTTTGGCAACCAAAAATGAGAAACCACCTCGCGTTTTTCATGAAGATTGTAGTGCTGGATTTCGTTTGCAGAAACAAGTCGCGAAGCGTTCAGCACGAAATACGTGGGCAACTTCTCTTCGCCCATCTCCGCAAGATGCGATGTGTTGGAGCTGTTATACCCTCCTACGACCAGCAGCAAGTCCATAGAAACGTTCAGTAGTTCCCGCAACGCATCCTGCCGCTCCTGTGTGGCTCCGCAGATCGTGTCGAAGAAGCGGAAATTCTGCTGTGCAATTTCCGGCCCGTCGCGATCAATAACCGCCTGTCGAATGCGGCGCTGAACTTCCTCCGTTTCGCCGCGTAGCATGGTGGTTTGATTAGCTACTCCGACAGTTTTGAGGTGCACGTCGGGATCAAATCCCGGCGAATGCGCGCCTTTGAACTTCTCGAGAAACGCTTGCTTATCGCCACCATGTCGGATGTAGTCGCAAACATAATCCGTGTCCGCGAGAGTCAGAACCACGACATAATGGCCCCGGCCATCGCCGAGCGCGCGCGAGCTGGTGGCTTTCGTTTCTTCATGCTCGGCTTTGCCGTGAATAATCGATGTGACCGATTCGATTGCATATTTGCGCACCCGCTTCCAAACACTCATCACGTCGCCGCACGTGGTATCGACAATCTGGCAGCCACGATCCTTGATTTGTTGTTGGAGCGACAATTCCGTCCCGAACGCCGGCACGATCACTACGTCCTCGGGACCAAGATCGGAAATATCGGCTTCTTTGTTTCTGCCAGTGAGATTCTTGATGCCTAACGAGGCGATCTGATGATTCACCTCGGGATTATGAATGATTTCGCCCACAATGAACAGCCGGCGCTCTTTGAAAACCTTCCGCGCGGCATACGCCAGATCGATGGCTCGCTCGACGCCGTAACAAAAGCCGAATTGTTTGGCCAGGCGCACCGTCGTATCGCCCACCGATATGATTCCGCCGGCGCGACGGATTTTTTCTATGATGTCGCTCCGATAATGCGACTCTACCTGTTGCTGCACCGCCGCCATTACATCGGGCGTGCGCAAGTTCACTTTCTGGTGCGCCGTCGTGCCGCTGGAGATTAGGTTCGTGCTCATGTTTTGTCTGTCATTCTGAGCGTAGCGAACGATCTCGGATTTCCGCTGAGAATGCCAGAAACACCCAGAGATGTTTCGCTCCACTCAACATGACACACTGACGCAGCCGCGGCAATGCGCCGTAGCCGGACTATTGAAGCAGCGGACCGCTTGGTTTTTCAAACGCGGCGTCGCTAACCATAATATGTGGGTCCGGATCAGGCGCGCGGGAGTCATCCACGCGCTGCACCTTGGGGCCAATCGTCGAATCTTCGGGTTGCGTTGTGGCGATATTTACAGGAGTGCCAATCCGCACGAGCGCGAAAAATTTCGGCGCTGCTTCACCATGCAAACGGATGCAACCGTGAGTGCGCGGATAGGGATGAACAAAGCCCTGATGAAATCCGTACGCAGGAGCAAACTCGCACCAATAACCCATTGGGTACCCGACATAACGGCCAGCCCCTCCGCCTGTAGAAGGAACAATGCGATCGCCTTGCACGCTGAATCCATAGGACCCCGAACGCTTGTGCTCCTGTTTGGAATAAATTGTGAAATTGCCTTTCGGTGTTGGCTTTGCCGCAGTCCCGACCGAACAGGCCACCGCCATCAGGCAACGGTCGCCTTCCATTACGTAAATATTTTCTTTCGAGAGGGAAACCAGCACACGCACCTTGGAAGGGTCGTTAGGCTTGTAGGCGGTCACATGATAGGGTCCACCGGCACTCACATGCCCTCCGGTGGCACAGCCAGTAAGCAGCAGACCCAAGGAGCCAGCACATACCAAAATCAATCGATAAAAATTTCGCATACGAGCATACTGGATAAAATTAGACAGCTTTTTGTCAACCTTCGTCAGCAGACTCTCGGTGAGGCGGCGCCTCGCCGCTGTGATCTTGCCTTGGCAACTCACGCATTGAAGATGGCCAGGAAAGCGACTTCAATTGCCAGAGCTTCGTGAGCGTTTCGCCCGAGATGATCGCGCAATTCTTCAAGCGAATGGATGCGCTTTAGGATTTCGGCAGTGCTGAAGCGGCGTACAAGCGCGGCAGTTTCTTGTTTTCCAATTAGCATGGGGGGTTGGGCCACATCATTGCGCGCCCGAAGAACATCGGTCCACCAGGCAAACAATGTTTCCACCAACCCGGCGCGCCGTTGCAGATAAAGGCTTTCCGTCATCGCCTTGTAGTAGTCTTCACGTTCTTTCAGCCAGGTGCCGTCGGTTACATTCTTATAGCGGGTCTGCTCCTGCTCGAATGCCTTGCTGGTTTCGAGTTTTACGTCATCTCGCACCGCTCGAAGCAAATGTTGAAATTCCTGAGCAAGCCGATAAGCGGACTGAACACTCCAAGCGGTATGGAGGGCCGTTTGTTGCAATAACTTCACTAGTTTCTCCTCCTCCAGCGTACGCTGGACTTGCCCGTCCGGCGTGAGAGCAATGGCGATACAACGGGAGAGAATCGTTTCCGGAAGAGCCTCCGGGACGGCGCTCAGCAAAAGCAACAGCGAATCCCTCGGAGGTTCCTCCAGCGTCTTGAGAAATGCATTTGCGGCCTCGCCTTGAAGTCGGTCGGCATCGCAAATGATTGCCACTTTGCGCCTGCCTTCTGATGCTCGCATTTGCAGTGCTCGTTCCAACTCGCGAATCTGCACAGTCACGATGCGCCGCGATTTTGATTCCGGTCGTGCAACGAAAATCTCGCGGGCCCTGGCCGTAAAAACATCCTGTACCGGTGTGCCATTAACCAGGCTGGCCAACTCTGCTGCCAACACTTGTTTCCCATTGTCTTGCGGGCCTGTAATTAGGTACGCATGCCCAAGCCGGTCTTGTTCATGCGCGCGCCGCAGATGTTCGAATGCTGTGGAACGCGAAAAAGCCATCTTAATGGGGAAGAATCGGTGAAACGGCGAATCGGAGAATCGGCGACATAGGGATGGGAGGAACAACGCACTTGCGATCCAATTCCATATTCATCCTTGTGTCCGGCGAATTAGCCAGTTATGCGGTTTATCGATCATCTTCACAAGCTGCCCGATTATTTTTCGTACCTATTATCAATCTCCAAAAGTCCTCGCGCGAGAGGTAGCGGTGATAAAATGCGAATTCCGCGTGCACTTGAGTCTCTGCTGCTTCGGTCTCTGCGTCGCTCAGCTTGGATACAAAGGCAGCTTCATAGCGCCGTTTCCGCCACGCCTCGGCAATATTAGCGCAAACCGATCGCGACGATCGCCGGATCTGATTAGTTAGCGTAAAGCGCTCTTCCGCAGGAAAGCTGGTGCTTCTTTGA
>DASTMV010000093.1:0-5911 GCA_035713885.1 Candidatus Udaeobacter sp.
GCCCGCGGCTTTCGAGCGCGACATCGCTCCGGCACGGACATTTGTTTATTATGAAGATGTCAAATCGCTCATGGACAAGAATCTCATCAAGGGCGGCAGCCTTGAAAATGCGATCGTGGTCCGCGGCGAAGCAGTTTTGAGCAAGGAACCGTTGCGCTTCGCCGATGAATTTGTTCGGCACAAAATCCTTGATATCATCGGCGACCTCGCGCTGGTCGGGCGGCGTATCCGCGGCCATGTCGTTGCTGTAAAACCGGGCCACGCGAGCAATGCGGAGTTGGCCCGCTCCATCGCACGTGAGCAGACTCGAAGGAGTGCTATCCCGGTGCCCCGCGCGATTCCAAGCGGCGACGGTGGACTCGACACGGATCAGGTGATGCAAATCTTGCCGCATCGTTTTCCGTTTCTCATGGTTGATCGCATCGTCAGTTTCGAAACGGAAACCAAGTGTGTCGGCGTGAAGTCCGTCACCATTAATGAGCCGTTTTTCCAAGGACACTTTCCAGGTCACCCTGTGATGCCCGGAGTGATGCAGGTGGAAGCGATGGCGCAGGTGGCCAGCATTCTGTTGTTCAAACTGGCGAAAACCACGAGCCGCATCGGCTATTTCATGAGCGCCGATGAGGTGAAATTTCGCAAACCCGTCTTGCCGGGAGACACTATTTTCATCCACGCCGAACTGATCAAATCGCGAGGGGAACGGCTGGCCAAGGCGAGATGTCACTGCGTAGTCAACGACGCAATCGTCTCTGAAGCCGAGTTGATGTTCACGTTCCTGGATAAATGATGCGAATTTCGAAGCACGAATGTCGAATACCGAAGAAATTCCAAATGACGAGTGACCGAAATTCTTCGGTGCAGGCATTCGAGTCATTGCAAGTTTCGTCATTCATTCGGCATTCGGTATTCGGCATGCGGCATTATGTTTGACGTGCAGATTCATCCAACGGCAATTGTTGATCCGGGCGCCGAGCTTGGTGCGGGAACAATAGTTGGGCCGTACTGCGTGATAGATGCCGACGTCGTTTTGGGCGAAAACTGCTGGCTGCAACATCACTCCACGCTTTGCGGGCCAATGAAAGCTGGAGCGAAAAACAGGTTTTACGCGTACTGCTCGATCGGTCAGCAAACACAAGATTTGAAATACCGAGGCGAACCGACGTACCTGGAAATCGGGGATGAAAACAGATTTCGTGAATTCGTTACCGCCAATCGGAGTACCACAAGCGACGGCAAAACGCGCATCGGAAATTGCGGAAATTTTCTAGCTTACAGTCATATCGGCCACGATTGCACCGTGGGCGACCACGTCGTTTTTTCCAACAACGGCACGCTAGCCGGCCATGTTCAGGTGGGCGACCATGCCATTATGGGCGGTCTCACCGCCGTGCATCAATTTTGTCGGATCGGAAGGTTCGCGATCACCGGCGGCTGCTCGAAGATTGTCCAAGACGTCCCACCGTTTATGATAGCAGACGGAAATCCCGCGGAAATTCGCGGAGTCAATCTCGTTGGTTTGGAACGGAACAATTATCCGCCTGAACGCATTAAGCTAATCAAAGAAGCGTTTCGCCTTATTTATCGATCGAAATACAACACTCGGCAGGCAATTGAAGCGATGCAGAAGGAATTATCCGAGACAGAAGAAATCACCGAAATCATCCGGTTCATTGAACAAAGTGAGCGCGGAATCATTCACTGAGGTCCCCGGTTGCAAAAGTGGATCGCATCTTCACGGTCGTATAGCACTTCGAAGAACGCTCTCGGAAGTAATGCGACGCAAACATGCGCCAAAGTCACAGGACAATCGCTAACGGACCACTAGCCTGGCGAATCTCGTTAGTCGGCGTGGTCGTCACTATTATCGTGGTGCTCGCAGCAAACGCGATCTGGGTTGATTATCGTACGCGGCCTGCAGCGCCACGTGACGGCGGCAATATTATCGATACTGGGGTTGAACCGGCCAACGTCAAGGTAGAAGGACACGGACCGGCTATCCTGCTGCTTCACGGATTCGGCGCTGCTATCAATTGGTGGGATAAAATTGTTCCCGTTCTCGCTTCTCAACACCGTGTTATTCGCGTCGATTTGATTGGCCATGGTGGAACCGCTGCGCCTGTGGCGGGCTACGCCATCACGAGGCAAGCCCAGCTTGCAGCCAGTTTGCTCGACAAACTTGGTGTAGATCATGTCACGGTCATTGGCCATTCGATGGGCGGCGAGGTCGCCGTTGCTCTTGCCGAAATCAATCCAAAACGGATCGATCACATGATCCTGATCGACAGCCCGCCCACGGCTGATACGACCTTCACGACAACGACCAGAATCTATCTTATGCCGATCGTGGGCGAAATGTTATCTCATTTCGAAAGCGATGAGGCCGTGCGGAAAGGCTTGGCACAAGGGTTCGCGCCACACTTCCTGGTCCCGGAAAGCTTCGTAACTGATGTAAAACAATTGACCTATCACGCTTTTCGAAGAGCTCACAATGAGAGCATTGCTTATCGAACCGCCAAACCCCCGTATCAACGACTTGCGTCCATTGCGTTGAGCTTCCATTTATTAGTAATCTTCGGCAGTCTCGACGCAATCGTGCCACCGGAACAGGCAAAATTATTCGAAGGCGTTCTTGGGGCCAAAGTTGCAACTATTGAAGGTGTTGGCCATTCCCCTATGGTCGAAGCACCGGTTGAAACGGCAAAATTGATAGAGGATTTCTTAAAGTAGGCCGAGATGATTGTTCATAATCAGCTGTGCGAACAGGCAAACCGGCACTCTGTTCAAAAGCTGAAACTCCATCGTTGCGGGTTTGAAATTTCTACAAGTGCCGTTTTTCGACGCAACCTTCCAGCTGCCCGATGTCTTCTGTTCTAACCCTTCTGCGAATCAAAAATCTTGCCCTCGTGGAACAACTCGAGTGGCAGATGGGAGCTGGGTTTCTAGCCATCACCGGCGAAACTGGCGCGGGGAAATCGATTATTATCGGTGCGCTGCAACTCTTGCTGGGCGAGCGCGCGGACAAGTCACTTATTCGCACCGGCGCCGATCTGTGCACTGTGGAAGCGGTTTTTAGCGGAAACGATCTGCAAAGATTAAATCCGCGGTTGGTCGAAGCGGGAATCGAATCGTGCGAGAACGATCTGATCCTGAAGCGCACTCTCTCGTCGACCGGAACTAATCGCCAGTTCATCAACGGTTCGCCAACCACGTTGTCGATATTGAAAACTCTGGGGGATCAACTTGTTGATCTTCACGGCCCGCATGATCACCAATCTTTGCTCTCGCCAGAGACGCAGTTGAGCTTGCTTGATTCCTTCGCCCGAACGCAGGAGCAGCTCGATGAATATCAAAAATATTATCGCCAATTGCAGAAGGCACTCGCGGAATATGCTGCGCTGAACACCGCCGAAACAGCACGCGCACAGGAACTCGAACTTCTTCGGCATCAGATTGCCGAAATCAAATCGGCGAACCTGGTTTTAGGTGAAGAAGAAGAAATCGAAAATCGCTATAAATTAGCGAGTAATAGCAAGAGGCTGGTTGAGCTTGCCGCTGCGATCGTAAACAAGCTTTCCGAGGCAGATGCCTCCGTACTCGCGCAGCTCGGTGAAACGCAGCGCCTCCTGCGTGAACTGGAAAAAATCGATAATTCAATCGCGCAATTCTCATCCGCGCACGGTGTTGCTGTGGTCGAACTTTCCGAGATCGCGCGCACACTGTCTGCTTACGCCGAAAAACTGGACCTCGATCCGCAGCAATTGCATGTACTGGAGCAGCGCGTCTCGCTGTTTGAAACATTAAAGCGCAAATATGGCGGATCGATTAATGAAGTTATTGCATTCGGCGAGCGCGCCGAAGAACGATTGCAAAAGATTGAACGCCGAGACGCGGACCTGCAGCGTATGACGAAAGAGATCGAGAACGTTCGCACCGAAATGAACCGCGCAGGAGAAGCGCTGCGCAAGCTTCGCACAAAGGCTGTTGCAAGACTCTCCGAAAAGATTCGGCGTAATCTTCGCGATCTGGGATTCCGTCAGTCGGAATTCGAGGCACAGCTTAGTGCGCTTGGTCAGCCGCGCCCAAGCGGGTTCGATTTGGTGGAGCTGCTCTTTTCACCGAACCCGGGTGAACCGCTCAAGCCGCTGCGAGCGATCGCATCGAGCGGTGAAATCTCGCGCGTTATGTTGGGGATCAAATCCGCGCTTGCAGCGCATGACGCAATCCCCCTGCTGGTGTTTGATGAGATTGACACGAACGTCGGTGGGGAGATCGCTCATGCAGTCGGTACAAAGATGCAAATGTTGGGACGCGATCATCAGGTGATTTGCATTACGCACCTGCCGCAAGTCGCCTCGACTGCTTCTTCTCACTTCGTTGTGACAAAGGATGTGTCTGGCGGCCGCACGTTTTCCAATCTGCGTGAAGTAACAGGAAAAGCGCGTCAGGAAGAAATTGCGCGAATGCTCGGCGGCAAAAGTGATTCTGCCCTCAAGCTCGCGGCAAGCTTACTGAAAGAGAAATCGCCGAATCAGACGAATTAGCGGATTCAAATTGCAGAGAGGGTGTCTCACTTTGCTGCATTTGTGTGCTTGTGAACTAAACAATAACTAACAGCCGTAAGTGCCGCCCACAGCTACGATCGCGCGGTTGTTCAATGAAGTATCAGCGGCCATGTTAGTTTTCGATGTCACCGATCAAACGCCGTTATCCAATCGGAGCCGAATTGATCGGTGAAAACCAAACGCATTTTCGTGTTTGGGCGCCGAAGGCACAGGAACTCGAAGTTGTTTTGGAAGACGCTTCGAACACGAAGCAAACATTCTGTCCGCTTACGGGCGAGCAAGGCGGGTATTTCTCCGGCATGGTCAATGCCAGCACGGGGACACACTACCGATTCCGCGTGAACGGTGGCGAAAATTTTTATCCCGATCCTGCTTCGCGATTCCAACCCGATGGGCCACACGGTATCTCGTGCGTAGTAGACCCAAGAACATTTCGATGGAGCGACCCAGAATGGCCCGGATTGAAAATCAATGGACAGATCATTTACGAGATGCACATCGGCACGTTCACACAAGAAGGAACGTGGCGCGCTGCTGCGGAACAGCTATCGGAGTTGGCACGCATCGGAATCACCGCCGTCGAAATGATGCCTATTGCGGAGTTCCCCGGCAGATTTGGTTGGGGCTACGACGGCGTCGATCTTTTCGCGCCTTCCCATTTGTATGGAAGCCCCGAGGATCTGCGCGCTTTCATTGATCGGGCGCACTCGTTAGGTCTGGGCGTAATTCTGGACGTCGTCTATAACCATTTCGGACCCGACGGAAATTATCTGGGAGTTTTCTCCGACGATTATCTGCTTCACGGAAAAGGTCATGAATGGGGCGACGTCATTAATTTCGACGGGCAGAACTCAGGGCCAGTTCGGGAGTTTTTCGTTACCAACGGACGCTATTGGATCGAGGAATTTCATTTCGATGGGTTCCGCTTCGATGCGACGCACGCCATCCACGACGAGTCCGACGAATACATCATTGGCGCAGTCGGTCGTGCAGCGCGCAAGGCGGCGGGTTCGCGTTCCATCATTCTTATCGCCGAGAATGATCTACAGGAAGCAAAGATGACTCAGCCGCGAGACGAAGGCGGCGACCATCTTGATGGGATGTGGAATGACGATTTTCATCATAGCGCCATTGTCGCGTTGACTGGGAAAAACGTCGGTTATTTCAGTGACTACACCGGCAAACCGCAGGAATTTGTTTCCGCCACAAAGTACGGGTTTCTCTATCAGGGACAGGCGCTTTCGTGGCGAAAGGCGTTGCGCGGGACTCCGACCTTCGGCGTTCCAGCGGAGGCATTTGTTTGTTTCATTGAAAATCACGACCAAATCGCGAACACCGGCCCGGGCAGC
>DASTMV010000094.1:0-98909 GCA_035713885.1 Candidatus Udaeobacter sp.
CTGAAAATCGGAAACGATGCTCCGCAATGAGCCAGCGGACGCGCCTGTCGATCACGCAATGTAGAGCTTCGAGAAACCAGCTTTCGAGCACGGCCATGATGTGCAGCTTTTGCTCCCGCAACTCTCAAAGCGTTCGGTCGACTGCTCGTCCACGACGCTTACGCTGCCAACGATTAAAAAAATCACAGGCGTGTTTCAGGCTAAGTTTGAGTTGCGTAATGTCGTGAATCTCCATGCCTCGCTGGGCAGATTTCCATCTCTCGCGAAGCTCCTTGTATTCCTGCATCAACTCAGTTCGCAGGATTACCTCCACTAAAATATCGTGGCCAGCACAGGCCGCGGTTCTGTGTACTCGGCGCTTGTCTCTCGGCGCATTATGACTTCGGGCGCGTAACCGTGATCAATGGTTCAGCGGCACCATGCCGCGATTTAGATAATCGGAAAGAGTCAGGGTGAGGAGGATGAGGAGCCAGACGATGCCGGCCGCAGCGGCAAGATGGAGCAGTCGGCTGCTGCCTTTGATGTGCATGAAGAAGAGCGCGACCAGCAACGCTTTTGTTATGGCAATGGCAAGAGCGATGACGACATTAAACAAGCCAAGATTGAGATAACCAATGGTCCAGGTAGTGGCGAGCAGCAGCATGAGCGCGGCGCAGGTTCGCCAATAAATCTTCGGTGGATGTGTAGTCGTTGCCATTAGCTTCACCTGTGTCCGGCAAGGTACAAGAGAGGAAAAAGGAAAATCCAGACGATATCCACAAAATGCCAGTAGAGCCCGGCCATTTCCACGGGCGTGTGATGACCGGTCGTAAATTTGCCGCGCCACGCAAGAATCGTGAGGACAAGCATGACCAAAATGCCGACGCTCACGTGGATCGCGTGCAGACCGGTCATGACATAGTAGAGCCAGAAGAAGATTTCCGCCGCGTGCGGATTGGCCTGATGCCATTCGAAATGTTGTCCCGGAAAAAGATGTTCGGTGTGGTCTTGGTAGTACTCGTACCCTTTGATTCCCATGAAAACGATTCCGGAAAAGGCGGTGCCCAGCAGAAAAAATATTAAACGTTTCCGATCCTTCTGCTCCGCCGATTGAACTGCCAAAGCCATCAGCGTGCTGCTAAAAAGCAGGATCGCTGTGTTCATTCCGCCCAGCACCACTTTGGTGTGATGGCTCGCGGCCGCGAACGTTTGCGGGTAAAGCGTCCGGTAGACCGTGTAAGATAGAAATAGTCCGCCAAAAAATAAAACTTCCGTCGCGAGAAAAGTCCACATTCCGAGTTGCGCCGCACTGCGCTGCTGTTCGAGATCGTCGAATTGCTCGGCGACAAGTGCGTCCTTAGACACTGGCGAGATCGAGATCGGCATCTTTTTCGGCTGAATACATGTAGGGTGGTCCAGTCACGACCGGCGTGTTCTTAAAATTGTGTGTTGGCGGTGGCGACGGTGTTTGCCATTCCAGTCCTGTCGCGCGCCACGGGTTTGGACCGGCAACGCGGCCGCCCTTGATCGACCACAAAAAATAAATCAACGGCAGCAGATAGCCGAAACCAAGGATCGAGGCACCGGCACTCGACAGCACATGGTAAACCTGAAACTCCGGCGGGTACGCGTAATACCGACGTGGCATTCCGAGATAGCCCATCACGAATTGAGGAAAGAACGTGAGATTGAATCCGAGAAAGGTGGCCAGCGCAGCCAGCTTACCCCAGATTTCGGGATACAGATGTCCAGTAATTTTTGGCCACCAATAATGCAATCCGCCCATGAAGGCGGTGACCATTCCGCCGACCATGATGTAGTGAAAATGCGCCACTACGAAGTAGGTGTCGGTCACGTGAACATCGACGCCTAGGGCAGCCAGAAACAAGCCTGTGAGGCCGCCTATGACAAACAAGCCAATGAAGCCAAGAGCGTACAGCATCGGCGTGGTGAAATGAATCGAGCCTTTGTGCAGCGTGGCCGTCCAGTTGAACACCTTTATCCCGGATGGCACGGCAACCAAAAAACTCAGGACTGAAAAAATCATTCCCGCGTAAACCGATTGACTGGAGACAAACATATGATGTCCCCAGACCAGAAAACCCAGGATCGCGATCGCCATGCTTGAACAGGCAACCCAGGGATAACCAAAGATTCTTTTGCGCGCGAAACATGTAATGAGCTCGCTAACCACGCCCATGCCAGGCAAAATCATGATGTACACCGCCGGGTGCGAATAGAACCAGAAGAGGTGTTGGAACAAAATGGGATCGCCTCCAAGTTTGGGATCGAAGATGCCGACGCCCCAGAAACGTTCGAGCGAGATCAGGCCTAACGTGATTGCCAGTACAGGCGTGGCCAGCACGAGGATCAGGCTGGTGGCATACAACGACCAGACAAAGAGCGGAAGCCGGAACCAGGTAAGGCCGGCGCAGCGCATCTTGTGAGTCGTCACGATGAAGTTCATCCCGGTAATGATGGAGGAGAAGCCAACGATGAATACACCGGCGGCCATCGTGATGACATGCGTGTTGGCGTAGGTCGTGCTGTAGGGCGTGTAGAATGTCCAACCCGTATCGACTCCGCCCATTAAGAGTGACCAAAGCGCAACAGCGCCGCCGAGTATGAAAATATACCAACTCATGAGATTGAGTTTTGGAAACGCCACGTCGCGCGCCCCGATCATCATCGGCAGGATAAAATTCCCCAGCACGGCAGGAATCGACGGGATCAGAAAGAACCAGACCATCAGGACGCCGTGAATCGTGAAGAGCTTGTTGTACGTTTCAGCGGTGACGAGATCGCCTTTGGGAGTGAGCAACTCGATCCGCATCAATGCCGCTGCAATGCTGGCGATGATGAAAAAAATCAGGATCGTGCAGAGATAAAGAATGCCAATGCGCTTGTGGTCGGTCGTGAGCAGCCACGACCGCACGCTGTGATCGCTCAAATACGTGCCGGTCCCGAGTACCCCCTCGGTTTTGATATCGATCTCGGTTGCGGTTTTCGCTTCGATGATTGCGCTGTTCACTGCGAAGGCTGTTCCTGGGTACCTATTGACTTCATATAAGCGATGAGCTGCATGAGCTCCTCTTCGCTGAGATGACCTGAGAAACTCGGCATGATGTTGTCGTAACCGGCTGCGATGTCCCTCGCCGGCTGCAAAATCGAATCGCGCAGATATTGCTCATCGGCTGTCACAATCCGGCCATTGGAAAGCGGCACCGCTTTGCCGTACAGGCCTTCCAGCAGAGGCGCGTGAAATTTTGCGTTCGCAGCGTGACAACCGCTGCAGCCGCGATCCTGAAATAATCGTTGACCCGCGAGTGCGATCGGTTCGGTCGGCGGCCCGGATTTTAACCACTGCTCATAGGCCTTTGGTTCCATTACTACGATGCGCCCGATCATTCCGGAATGCTGCGTGCCGCAATACTCGGCGCAGAACAGATGATATTCACCGGCCCGCTTCGCTTTGAACCATTCGCTTGTGTACTTGCCTGGGACCACGTCCTGCTTCACCCGGAACGCCGGCACGTAGAAACTGTGAATGACGTCCTGCGACGTCATGGTCAATGCGACGGTTTGATTAAGAGGGATATGCAGCTCGTTGAGTTCTCGTTTCCCCTCTGTGTGCTGCAATTGCCACATCCATTGCTTGCCCAGAACATTAACTTCGATGGCATTGGACGGTCTGCGCTCCAGATTGAAATAAACGAGCGCTCCCCAGACAAAGAGCCCGATCGAGATGACGATCGCGCCGATTGTCCAGCCACTCTCGACCAGGTTGGATCCACTGCTGGGGTTCGAACGGTCAGCCGGTGAACCGCGCCGATACTTCACCAAAAACCAAATCATCGGAAGAAAAATGACCGTCACGAAAAATGCCGAGACCGCGATCAAACCGAATAAAAGCCCATCTACAGCCGAGGCGCCCGTGGAGGCTTGCGGCGGAAAAATGTGGAACTTGTCCATTTCTAGATGGCCGCTCTTTTCGTGAATCCGTTGCGGCGCGACCGGCGATCGCGCCGTAGCATCAAAACAATCCAGCCGAGAATAACAGCGACCGTCATCACGGCACCGGCGCGCAGGGTCCACAAAATCGCCGGAGCATATTTGCCGCGAATCGGATTATAGTGATAACAAAGAAGAATGAGTTGCGAAACAACCGATGAGGAACGCTCCTGCCGAGCTCCGGCGAGCGCAGCGTGGACATCGTTGGCATCGAATTTTACGCCGAAAATGTAGCGGGAGATCTTGCCTTCCGGCGTGAGCACAATGATCCCACTCGGATGCGCGTACTGCCGTGTTTGTGGATCGTACTCATAATGAAAGCCGACTTGGTCGGCGAGCCGAGCGATCGTTTGCTGATCGCCCACGAGACAATGCCAGCCCATCGCAGCGCCCGGACGACCGTATCGCTTGACGTATTCCGCCCTCCTGCCTGCGGCATCGTGCGTTGTCTCAGTCGGATCGATACTGACATCGACAACCTGGTAATCCCGGCCAATATCCTCGCGCACATCCTGCAAAGCTTCGATCAAACCGTCGTTGATCAGCATGCAGAGCATCGGGCATCGGTAGTAGCCGAGCACAAGGATGGTCGGTTTTTTGCCGAAATAATCACCGAACCGAAACGGCCGATCGCTTTCGTCATCAAAAACAAGATCACGCGCCACCTGAATCCCGGCATGTTGCTCAAAGGTTACTTGGCTGAGGTCGCCGGGAGTCAACGCGTAGAGAGAACGCACAAAAGAAAGACAAAAAACAAATACAACGCCGAGCAGCTTCATGGCTCGTTAGGCATTTGCAGCCGGGGCGGCGCCGCAGTTTCCGAGGGGCGGGCCTGCTGCATGCTAAGCGGCGTTTGCTCCGAGCCGACATCGGGCAAACCACGTTTCAGGAGCAGTTCCATCGCGCGATCGATCGGCACGCGCACGATGCCGGCATTACGATCAACCCAGCCATAGGTGCTCAGATCGATCCGCTCAGCTTCACGCAGTCGCGCCAGGTCGGTCGCGATGTTCACTTCCAAGCGCGGCCCGCGAAATTTCCGAGTGTCAGAGATCTGAATATGCGGGCGACCGGCAATTGTCGTGGGCTCGTGCGTTTCGAAATAGTTCATCAACAGCGTGACCCCGATAAAAATCGCGATGCCAGATAGCGCGAGAAAAAGGAGGATCATCGACAACGAAATCACATCTGCATCGGTACGTTCGTGATCATGGTATGGCTCCTTGGTGCTCATGCCGGGACGCTGAGCGCGAACCGTGGGTCGTTCAGCGGAACGAGGCTCCTTCGTTCGAGATTCCAAAGAAACGCGGCGAACCAAATGCCGGCGACGCCCAACAAGGCAGCGAATGCGAGCCAATCCACGTAGAGATGTTCGCTATGAAAGCTCGGCGCGACCGTCCACCAGACAGTCACGATGTGTGACAGAAACACGCAGACGGCAACTCTGGCTAGAAGTTTTCGCCGTTTTTTGATCGGACGCATCAGAAGTAAAAAGAAAGGTAGAAAAAACTGGAAGAGCGCGATGAATCCCGCGACATAGCGCCAGCCGTCGTTGACCCGGTGCAGATACCATCGGATTTCGTCCGGCAAATTTCCCGACCAGATGATGAGCAGCTGGCCGAATGCCAAATATGCCCACAACATAGTGAAAGCGAGCAGCAGATTGCCGAGCTTGTGAAAACTGTCTTCGCCCGTGAGCGGCCCGAGCTCAGCTGAACGCGCGGCATCGGCTAGAAGCAAGATAACGAATGCGAGCGCACTGAGCATTTGTCCGATGCAGATGAGCACCGGGAACATGGTCGAATACCAAAACGGCTCGAGTGACATGAGCCAATCGACAGAAGCGACGGTCATGGAGAGCGGATAGATCACGAGCCCCGGGCCACTCAGTGTACGCATCTTGCGCGTCGGCTCGACCGAGACGGTGACGTCCTGTTCGGCCGACCATTTTAAAAGGAAATGGGCCATCACGATCCAAATGGCAAAATTAACGATCGTGCGAACGATGAATCCCGGCATGGTTAAATAGCCGATCTTCTTCTGAAGAACCTCACTTGCCGCCACCGCTGCCGGATTTGTCCAGCCATACAGGTAATGCAAGCCAAAGAAAATAGGAACGAACATCAAGCCCATCAGCGGAAGATTGGCGATCGCCGCTTCGAGAAAACGCCGCACGCCGTACCCCCAAAAACCCCCGGTCAGGTGATGCATCATCAAAAACCCAAGCGCGCCAAGTGACAACCCGACAAAAAAAACCATCGCAAACAGATATGCGACGAAGAACGCCCTGGGATTGACAATCCACCCGACCACGGAAGCAGTCAGTCCGGCAACGCCGACGCCTAACGAGATCATCCTCAGCGGTGTCCCTGATCCGTTCACGACCGAGATCATCTGGCCGCCCCCAATGTGCCACGTTCGTCAGGGGGAACGTCGGAGAGCGTACTGTGATGGCTCAATTGCAGCGCCCGAATGTACGCGGCGATAGCCCAGCGATCCTCCGGCTCAACGCGCGTGGCATACGAATACATCACACCATAACCGTTCGTGATTACGTCGTAGAAGTGGCCGATCGGCGCATTGCGCAGCCGAGGCACGTGATAAGAGGGAGGCTGCGGAAAACCGCGTTGCACCACCATCCCGTTACCGCTACCAGTGCGGTCGTGGCATTCGGCGCACATAACATCGAATCGCTCGCGGCCGCGGGCCAGAAGCTCGGGCGTAAGTTTCATCGGCAACTGGGTGATGTACGTGCCGTTGACCATACCCGTATAAAACGCGAGGGCTTGCCGCGCGTCCCCGTAAGGCACCACGTGAGCCGGAAGCGGCCGCGCGCTCGCACCGTCAGAGAAGAAGTCGCTTTGTGAGAGCGGCTTTGTCCGCGGCTGATTATTCATGTCGGTACGACACGCCGTGAACAGAAAGATCAAGACCAGTGGGAGGATGAATATGGTGCGGTTCATCGTCATTCCGAACCAACTCGACGAATCGGGTGGCGTTCTTTCAAGGTGACGCCATGGCATGTGTGGACTTCGGTTCGGAAGCGACCCGCCGGCTGCCCGTGAGTTTTCGACGCATGTCACTTCGGCACCTCCTTGATCGTTAGTGGCCCGAAGTTCTCCAAGAACGTTCGCGTCTTCTCCGGCTCAAAAAGCGGATCGATTGCTTCTATGCAGAGGAAGAACCGGTCTTGCGATGCGCGCTCGAATTCCGGCACGTTGAAAACCGGATGATATGGACGGGGCAGCCCATTGAGGCCGAGCGAACCGAAAAATGCAGTCAGCGAGGCTCCCAAGACAGTCAATTCAAAGGTGATCGGAATAAACGAGGGCCAACTATTTATCGGACGGCCGCCAATGTTGATGGGATAGCTAATCGCGCTGGCATCCCACTGCATGAAATAGGCAAGCAGACCGCCAATGATTCCGCCGACCAGAACCAACAGGGGAATGCAGTTTTTTTTTCCGAGCGCCTCAGCCAATCCTTCCACAGGAAATGGGGCGTAGCCATCCATATGGCGAAAGCCTGCCGCATAGGCTTTTTCCGCGACCTGCACAAGTTCGGAGGGCGTATAAAATTCAGCCAGTAATCCGTAGGTCTCTCTCATGACACGTTGGCTTTCATCGGCTCCGCGATGAGCTCGCGCGTTTCCGAGATCGAAATCATTGGAAGGAGCCGAATGAAAAGAAATTGCAGAGTGAGAAACAGCCCTACGCTGCCGAACAGGATCATCCAGTCCCAGCGAGTCGGAAAAAACATGTGCCACATGGACGGTGGGAAATCGCGATGGAGGCTGGTGATCACGATGACGAAGCGCTCGATCCACATTCCGACGTTGATGAACAGAGCGACAAAGAACAACGTAACGGGATTGCGCCGGATGCGCGCGGACCAGAGCGTTTGCGGCACCAATACATTGCACACCATCAACACCCAGAAGACCCACCCATATGGGCCGAGTGTGCGGTTGTACATCATGTATCGCTCAAAGACGTCGCCGCTGTAATAGGCCATGTACGCCTCGATCAAATAGCCGTAGGCAACGACTTCTCCCGTGACCAACATGATGTTGGCCATGTTGTTGAGATACCGGGGCGGAATGATGCTTTCGAGGTGGTAAATCTTCCGTACGGGAATAATAATGTTGAGCGCCATCGCGAAGCCGGAGTAGATGGCACCGGCCACAAAGTACGGCGGAAAAATTGTCGAATGCCACCCAGGCACAATCGCGACCGAAAAATCAAAGCTGACCACGCTGTGGACTGACAGCACGAGCGGCGTCGCCAGTCCGGCCAGCAGCAAGTAGGCAATCTGTTGCCGCTGCCAATGCGCGGCGGAATTGCGCCAACCCAGCGCGAAGAACCCGAAGATTTTTTTTTGCCAAAGTTTCCGACCGCGATCGCGTAGCGTCGCTAAATCAGGCAGAAGGCCGAGGTACCAAAACAACAGCGACACGGTGAAATATGTGCCGACTGCAAACACGTCCCACACCAGGGGGCTGCGGAATTGCGGCCAGACGCCCATTGTGTCCGGATACGGTAAAAGCCAGTAAAACACCCACGGCCGTCCAAGATGCAGCAACGGCATCAATCCGGCGCATGCAACCGCAAACAGCGTCATCGCTTCGGTAAAACGATTGATTGCGGTGCGCCAATATTGGTACATCAGAAGCAAAATCGCCGAGATGAAGGTGCCGGCGTGCGCAATTCCCACCCACCAGACGAAATTCACGATGGCAAAACCCCATGCCACAGGGATGTTCAGGCCCCAGATGCCGACACCCTTAAGTAAGAGGTATGTCACCGCCATCAGAAACATCATCAGCAATAGGAATGAAATACTCGACCCGATCCACCATGCTGCAGGGGCATGTTTACTCAGCGGAATATCGCTGATCGTCTTGTTGACCGATTCGTAAGTCTGGCCCGGCGCCAGCAGATTTGTCGGATAACCCAACGGAGAGACTGTTCCGACTGGGAGTGTCACCTTTACCTCTTCTTCGCTCATAACGATGGCAAATCGGGGTTTTGGTTGCGCAATTTGGCCAAGTAACTCGTGCGCGGCTGAGTGTTAAGCTGGCCAAGCATCCAGTAGTTGAGCGGCGAACGCTTATGACGCATCAGATGGCTATCCTTGTCGTTCATGTTCCCAAATGTGATGGCTTCAACCGGGCAAACCTGTGCGCATGCGGGAACAATCTCGCCGTCACGGATCGCCCGCCGCTCGAGCTCGGCATGAATTCGCGCCGCGTTGATGCGCTGCAGGCAGTAGGTGCATTTTTCCATGACGCCTCGCGAGCGCACCGTCACGTCCGGGTTCTTCACCAGTTTCTCGCTCGGACTTAAATCGTTGTTGTACTCGAGAAAATTAAATCGTCGTACTTTGTATGGACAATTATTCGAGCAATAACGTGTTCCAACGCAGCGATTGTAGATTTGGAGATTTAACCCTTCGCTGTCATGCACCGTGGCCCCGACCGGACATACCAGCTCGCAAGGCGCGTTCTCGCAATGCATGCATGGAACCGGCTGATGTGTGAACTGAAGATTCCGCTCGCTGGTATACAGCGTGTCCACCCGGATCCAATGCATCTCGCGATGGACAAGGACCTGACTCTTACCTACGACTGGAATGTTGTTCTCTGCCTGACAAGCGATGGTGCAGGCATGGCAGCCAATACAAACGTTCAGATCGACAACCATTCCCCACTTGTAGCCTTCGTAGGGATATTGACTTGGATCGTATAGCGTCTCATCAAGTGGTGGCAGTTGCTCCTGTTTTTGGGCAAACTTTGGATCGGACTTAAACTGATCGAGCGTCCCTTCATGCAAGATTCCACGGCCTTCAACAGTGTAATGATGTTGAGTGCTGGCGAACACATGCGTCTGACCGGTTTTGCGTAGAGTTAGTCCCTGCCCAAACCACAGCGCATCCGACGTGCGCACTGCATATGCATTAAAACCGACGTTTTTCCCGACGTGCCCAACGATTTCACGTCCGTAACCGAGCGGCAGTGTGACTGAATTCTCAGCCTGGCCTGGCTGAATCCAAATCGGCACACGAGCTGTGCGGCCACGGTATGTTAGCTCGACGACATCGCCGTAATCGAGGCGTTCGCGCTGTGCGAGAGCTTCGCTGACGAGGGCAGCGTTGTCCCAGGTGATCTTCGAAAACTGTCGCGGTAATTCCTGGAGCCACCCATTGTTTGCGTAGCGGCCGTCACGTACGCTTACGTCCGGGCGGAACAATACTTCCAGATTCGACGTTGAACGTTGAAGGTTGGGCGCCGCACTCGCCACAGCTTTCGCACTTGAGCGTTGAACGTTCTCCTCTTTCGCTGAAGCAATCGCGGGCGGCGGTAGTTGTCCGGCAAATCCGTCGCTCAACGCCTGTCGCCATTTCAATTCGAAATCTAGCGCAGGGGTTGGACCAGCCCAGCGACTATAAACGATGTCGTAGTTTGGCCGCGGGGTCTGGCCGAGCAGCGCCTCCAGCAATTCGTGTGTCGAGATTCCCGCATATATCGGCTCGATCAGCGGTTGCACGACTGACACAGTGCCGTCGAACGCGCGCGTATCGCTCCACGATTCTAAAAAGTGCGTCGCCGGAAGGTGCCAGTGCGAATGACGCGATGTTTCATTGAAATCAGTGCTGTGATGCACGCGTAGCTTCACTTTCTCGAAGGCAGCGGCGAAATTCAGGTCCACCGGCGCGTCGTAAACGGGGTTGCCCCCCATCACGACTAACAATTCGACAGCGCCGCGCCGCATTTGCCCAATCAACTCCGGAAATCCAATTCGATTTCCTGGCAACGGTACTGTGGGCGCGGGCAAAACGGTAACGCCATTATTTCCAACCGCGGCATTGAGCTGCGCCACCAGTTCGTGCACTTCCGGAGGCTGTGTTTCACCGGCAATCACGACACTCGCGCCGCGATTGGCGGACATGTCTCGGACAACGGCTGCGACCCATCGGTCATCGATATTTGTCGATCGAAGGAGCCCAATTCCGAGCCGTGCTACGATTGCTTCCGCCAGCGGCAGAATGTCGCGCGCGGCAACAGGAATCCGATGATCGGCATTCGAACCCGTAATCGTCGGAGTCGGCTCCGCAGCATAAAAGCGGCTCATGCGGGCGCGGCCGTGCTCGATCACGCGGCGCGCGTCGGCAAATGCGCGCGCATATCGCAGCGCGTACGGATGCGCGTAGAGAAAATCGCTGTCAAGCGCCACAATGATGTTCGCTTTGGAAAAATCGTAGATCACTTCAGCTGCGCTCGAGTTGTCGCGGTTGAGCGGATCCCATATACACCAGCGTGCGGCGGGAAATTTCGCGAGGAAATCGTCGAGCTGCGCGAGCAAAGTCGGCGAGGTGAGTGGCTCGGTGAGAATGCGAAAAGTAGCCCCGCCAGTTACTTTTTGCGGTTCCATCGCAATATTAAGAGCGTTCCAGAAATCGTCGGCCGTTTTGATTGCGCCACCGGTTGTGACCGTCTGTGTCCGGTCCGGATCGTAGAGATCGAGAACCTCGGCCTGCGCCCAAACCGTCGTCGCGCCAAGACTGGCCGGGTGACTTGGATTTCCTTCAATTTTCGTTGGGCGGCCTTCATACCCCGTCACGAGTAATCCCTGGCCATAGCCGCTGAATTGTGTCGCTGTCGCGAATCGCAACGGTTTTCCGAGAACGACTTCTTCAGGTTGTTTTACGTAGGGCACGATCCTCTCGATCGGCTGTTTGGTGCACGAAGTGAATCCGGCTAGCGCGAGAGACGCGCCCATGAGACGGAGAAATTCGCGTCGGCTCAAGTCCTCCGGCCATTCGCTGGCTCCAGAAAAAAATTCATCGGATCTGTTTGTTCCATGGGCCTCATTGGACAAATGGGGCATATGAGATGTGCGGTTCATCGATGGCAAATGCTGCAGTTGGTTAGGCGTCCGCTCGTGTCTATGTGGTATTCCTGGACTAACCGTTTCCCTTCGCCGTGTTGATCCTCTGCCGGCTCCCAGGCCATGTCGTAAATCTTACCGGGCGGCCGGACGTACTTTTGTGGATTACGGTGGCAATCGAGGCACCATTTCATGTACAGAGTTTCCACCTTTCGCGTCAGCGGCATCTGCTCGATCTGACCATGGCAGGTTGAGCAGCCGATCCCTTTCGAGATGTGAATGCTGTGATTGAAGTAGACAAAATCCGGCAAATCGTGCACCCGGTTCCACTTGAGCGGCGTGTTGGTGGTGAGACTTGCCCGGACCGGCGCCAGCATCGACGAGTCCGTCCAGATTTGTGAATGGCAGGTCATACAGGTCTCCGTCGGCGGCACTCCAGCAAAAGACGACTTTTCGGCGGACGTATGGCAGTAGCGGCAATCAATTCCGTCCTCGGCCACATGATGTTTGTGACTGAACGGCACCGGCTGTTCGAAGGGAACATTGACGTAGGTGGTGAACGACGACCAGTAGATCTTCTCCGTGGCAAACCCGGCGAAGCAGATGAGGAACACTGGAAGAAAAAGAATTAAACGAGAATGAACGTTCGCCTTCGGCGAAAACAGTTGAGCCATGGCATAACACGTTGCCGCTTCGCAACAAATAATCGCGGATGAGCGCAGGCGGGGACGCCTGAAACTTTGTTACAGAGCGGAAACAGTGGCCGCCGAGGTGAACTGACCCCGAAGTTTAACTTTCAGCTGAATGCGGTTTACGCGCGAATTTGAAGCCAGCCAGCCGCAAGCCCTCAATATCCATGTTTTTAGATAACGCGAGTACCTGGAACGCGCGGCCAAGCATTTCAGGATGCAGCAGCGTCTGCAAGGCGCGTTTGGGCTTCCCTTCAGCCGCGTTGGCTGAAACTTGAGCGGCTGGAGAAGTCGAATCTGATTGCCGCGGCGCGAGCAGATCCGGCCACTGAGAAATGATTCCGGTAAGAAAATGATGTTGATCAGCGAATCCTGCGACGCACAATCCGTTTCGCTCCGCACGATTCATGATATCTGACCAATCGACCGGCATTGTGATATCAGCCTCTCCGATTTGTTCGAAGGGCGAATTCAAGGTTCGGTGGTGTGCGCGAACTTGGACGTCTCTCGGAAACTCGTCCCCCACCCAGCCATAATCGATGGCGATGACATACCCCCGCTGCAAGTTTGCCGCGATTCCGTCGATCCAATCGAGCGCGGCTTGGTTCAAAGCAGTTTTTCCAGCCAGCCGCTCAACGAATACAAACTTGTCGCCGTCCAGACCAACAAATTTCTCGTGTCCGTTTTTGACTAACCGGACCGGCATCGAGTCCAGCAATTCGTTGGAAAAATGGACGCCTGTGAATGGCTCGAGCGACTCACACCATTCAACTTTCGCGCCAAATGGCTCCAAGAGCCACTGCTGTCGCTTTCGTAAAATTGGAAACGGCTCGACTATTCGATAGCGCAATGCCTCGAAGAATTCCGGCAGGCGGCTTTCCACAGATTCAAGCACATCGCACGCGAACTGCCCGTTGTGAGCACCCTGCTCAACGATGGTGAACTTGTCGATCTTACCGAGCCGATCCCAGACTTCGACGAACTGCGCGGCCAATAATTGGCCGAAAAGCGGGCCGACGCTCACATTGGTGAAGTAGTCTCCCTTCCGTCCAATGACGCAGCGGCCCGAGGAATAGTAACCATCGTCGGGGTGGTAGAGCGCCTGTTGCATAAACCAGGCGAATGATTGCGGCCCGTGTGCACGGATCGTTTTCCGAATCAATTCAGCCAAAGGAGTGTCCAACTACAAAACGTGCAACTCCCAAAGGCAACGTCCAATTGTAAAACGTGCAGATACGCGCTCTTCGGCTCGATTCCAGGTTCGGCGTTCCACGTTGAGAGTGCAGTGTTTTCCTCCTAAGTTGCAGCGCGTCCTATCGACCATTGAGACCAAACAGCACATACCTCAGACCCCCGCCGGGTTACCGCTTTCGAGGACCATGGTACCTCAGACCCTGGTTTTATGTGCCGGTCGCGATCCTGGTAGTCCTGGCGCTTTTTATCTCCGTTTTCGTTTCCAGCATCCTCTTTGATCTAAAAGCGCAGGCTAACACGTTCGATTTGAGCCAGCTCGAGCAAATGGAATCGGCCAGTGTAATTCTGGATCGTAACGGAAAGATTTTTGGCCAGATCTACGTTGAGAACCGTGAGACAATACCGTACGAAAAGCTGCCTCCCGATCTCATCAACGCTGTGGTTGCTGTGGAAGACGCGAAATTCTACGAGCACCATGGGTACGATTTGCTCGGGATTATTCGCGCAGCCCTGAAAAACCTGGTCGCGGGCCATGTCCGGCAGGGCGCCAGCACCATCACGCAACAGCTCGCTCGAAATAGTTTTTCGCTAAAGGAAAGGACATATCGGCGAAAGCTACTGGAGATATTTCTGGCGAAGCGAATTGAAGATAATTTCAGCAAACAAAAGATCATGGAACTGTATTTGAACCGGATCTATTTTGGCGGCGGGTTATACGGGGCCGAAGCAGCAGCGCGCGGGTATTTCGGCAAACATGCACGCCAAATGACGTTGGCCGAATGCGCAACACTTGCGGGTCTGATCAAAAGTCCAAACCGATTATCGCCTTGGAACGATCGCGACAATTCTCGGGAGTCTCGCGATTATGCGCTCGATCGGATGCGCGATCTTGGCTTTATTAGCCGGGAACAATGCGCTACCGCCAGAGCGCAGCAAATTGTCGTTGGAAGCCGGCAAAACGCTCAGGGGCAGACCTACGCCGTCGATTACATCCGCCAGCAAGTGATCGCCGCAGTGGGATGGGATCGCGCAATCAACGAAGGCTATCGCATCCACACCACTATCGATGCCGATCTGCAGAGGACGGCAGAAGATTCGCTGAAGAGCCATCTGGAACAGGTCGAGCATCATCCCAACTACAACCACCAGACTTACGCCGAGTACGCAGCTTCATTTCGCAAAGCAAAGGCCAACGGCACAATGTCCGAACAAGCTGCGCCCGAATATTTACAAGGCGCCGTGATCGGGCTCGACAACCCGACGGCGGACATCCTTGTGCTGGTAGGCGGACGCGATTTCGAGCACAACCAGTATAATCGCGCACTGCAAGCACGCCGCCCTGCTGGAACAGCGATGCTGCCGTTCGTTTACGCTGCTGCATTCGAGAAAGGAATGTATCCAGGCTCAGTGGTAGAAGACTCGCCGCTGGACAACCGCACCGTGATGATCGGCGGCACGACAGGGATTCTTGGCGAATGGGGACCTGAAAGCGCCGAGAACCGTTACGAAGGGCGAATCACCGCCAGACAGGCATTGGCGCAATCAAAAAATGGCGCAACGATCCGCATCGGAACGGACGCTGGTGTTGAAGCAATGTTACATCTTTGCTCCGCTGCGGGCATCCATTCTACGCTTCGCCCCTACCCTGCGACATTCCTGGGCAGCAGCGAAGTAACTCTCGCCGAGCTCGCGCTCGGCTACACGATTTTTCCGAATGGCGGCTGGCGGGCACGCACACCCCACATCCTCGAGCGCATCGAGCAAAAAGACGGAACAGTGGTCTGGGATGGAAAGCAGCAGAGCATCCGGAAAATCGTAATCAAACCTGAGAGTGCGTACGAAGTGCATTCTTGTCTTGTCGAGGCGCTCAAGTTGGGAACCGGAAAAGGTGCTTACACGGAATTTGGATTGAAGAAATTCCTCGCTGCCGGAAAGACCGGCACCGCCTACGACTTCACCGACGCGCTCTTTGCCGGATACGATTCCAATTTCACCTGCGCCGTCTGGACCGGCTTCGACAAGCCACAAAAAATTTATCGCGGCGCGTTCGGCCGCGAACTCGCGTTGCCAATCTGGGTCGATATAATGAACGCAGCCGACAGTCGTTATCCGCCGCAAGAAATCAAACCGCCTGCGAACCTAAAGCAGATCGAAATTTGCTCGAGGTCCGGGTTGTTGGCTACGGATAAATGCTACGACGCTGTCAAAACGCCGAACGGGGATACAGTCCAAAAGCGCACGACTTACGTAGAGATTGCCACGCCCTCGCAAGCGCCAACCGAGCCATGCAACATTCATGGCGAACCGCGGACGCGTTTGGCTCGCGAACTTACCTCCGGCGATCTGCCCCGAGCTGAGTTAGCTGTAGACCTGAGTGGAGTCACCCCAATGGTTATAAGAAGCCCCACGCTGATAGCCGACAATGATCCCTACAATTCTATGAAATCAATGGCCCAACCGGCATCAGCGCCACTGCCGCAGACAGAAACAGCTAAAAATCAAAATACCAAAGGCGCAGCCCAGACGAGCGAGGTCAAGCCGGCGAGCAGCACCATAAGCCGAGCTCAACTTAATTCCCAAACAACAACTTCCGCTCCAGAAATTCGAAAAGCGATCCCGATCGAAACCATCCGAAAAGCTATCCCGGTGCAACCGCAGGAAAACGGACCGACTGAGATTCGTCGAGGCATCCCCGTAAAACCCCTCGATCGGGAAGACGAGGAGCGCACACTTCTTCGATCCGCAGCGCAGTCACCAGGCGACATCCACGAGTAAAACCGATATTGTCCATACATCGGCAAATCGAGGGGCTGGGGAAATCACCTGGGCAGATGCCATGGGATTCCTCGACTCTGCTCGGAATGCTTATTATTAGATCACTTGGAAATCGGTGAATGATAACCTCGCAAAACACAGAGAATTTTCGCCTGACTGTGCTCAACCCCGGTGGACACGACCCTAAACAGGAATTTCATCGCCTGCCCGCGCCCAACGAAGCCCCTCATCCGCCGATAAACTTTCACGCTTTCGCCGCATGCACATTCGGCGCATTTCATCGCGATACGCATCGGGCTATCGCCGAAAACACACCAGTGCTTCTTCTTTTGCGCGGCAATTTTCGAGCTTCAGAACGCGCCTTGGCTGATCTAAAAAAGCAAGGTCGCATTATAGTGGTCTCGCTGAAAGAAACCGGACTGCACCAGATTGCGCAGCAATTGTGTGACGCCGAGAAGTTATCGCGCCTCATTAAAATCATGACCCTCGCGGATGGCTGTCTCGCCACCACTGCCGAGGCCAGAGAAATTTTTCAGCGCCTCCGGCCGAAAGAAGACAATACAGTGGCTTTTATTCCGACTCCATATCCGATCGAGGATCAACAATGGGATTTTTCTCTGAACCCAGCCGAGCAGTCAGGAATTTTCGTGGGTACACGCGAATGGGATGTGCCGTCTCGCAATCATTTTGCGGCGTTGCTGGTCGCGCGTGAGCTTTGCGAAGCAACAGGCGAACCGGTCACAGTCGTCAATGTGGATGGACGCAAAGGGCGAAGATTGCTCGACGAGTTAAAGTTTCCTAATGGAAAAGTCCGGCTAGTTGAGGGTTGGAAATGTTACGAAGATTATCTGTGCGATGTAGCACGGCATAAGATTGTTTTTCAATTAGACCGCAGCCACGTGCCTGGCCAGGTTGCGGGCGACGCGCTCCTCTGCCGCATTCCGTGCGTGGGAGGCAACAATGCGATTGAGCGAATCGCTTTTCCGAAAACGTCAGGAGAGGGGCGTACAATTGTGGAGATTGCTTCAATAGCTTCAGACCTGCTGGAAAATGACGAGTTACGCTCCGCGATTGTGGCCGAATCGCAGCAGCGCGCGTCCCAGCGCCTCTCATTTCAGGCGGTACGCACGCAATTGGCAGGGTTTTTTGCCGAGCTCCAAGGAATGACAGCTTCTTAGCCGTCGAGGAAAACAGCTACTATCCCTCTTCAGGGCAGCCGCATGCAGTGGGCTGCTGGCATGCCCAATACCTAACGATCTAAGATGATGTGGGCAATCGAAAGAGGCTGATAATCACCGCGGGCAAGCTGGCACGTAAGGCCGGCGCACTTTGTAGATCAGCTAAAAGATGATCTCGAAGAGTTTAATACCTTTCCATTTTCCAGGATAATTGGGATCGAACGTTGTATTCTCGTACCAGGTCCCGTAGCGAGCCGGGGCCCACGGATTCAGCATTTGAAGCGGGTTGCGTCCAGGGCCAAATGCTTTTGGAAGTGCCCCTTCCACCTTCGGCGAAACAGGCGGTGGAGTCTCCATGGCGCGCACCGGTTTTTGCCGACCGATCGGTGCTCTGAATTCTTGAGCCGAAACGGATGTAACAAGCGCCGCCAACACTGCGAGGATTACTGTTTTCATGTTTTTTCCTTTCGCTTCGAGGCGTGCAAATCCTTGCCCATCGCCACGCCTGCCCACATTATAGCATTCGATGGACTCGCTTGAAAAGGCCGGACGCGTTCTGGACATAGAAATTTTTGAACTGCAGCGGCTGCGTGGGCGGCTCGATGAAAGTTTCTCCCGAGCGGTCGAGCTGATCAAAGAAACGGTGGACGCGCGAGGGAAGGTAGTCGTGGTCGGTGTCGGCAAATCCGGACACATCGGCGCGAAGATTGCGGCTACTCTCACCAGCACCGGTTCGCAGGCTGTCGTGCTGGATTCCTCAAACGCGCTTCATGGCGACCTCGGTATGATCACCGACGGAGACATAGTGCTGGCTTTAAGCGCGAGCGGGGAAACCGAGGAATTGCTGCAGATGCTTCCGGCGATCGCGCGGTTCCAAGTTAGGATCATCGCAATGTGCGGCAATCCCAAATCAACACTCGCACAGAATGCACATATCTGTCTGGACGTGAACGTCGAACAGGAAGCGTGTCCCTTAAACCTGGCACCGACCTCCAGCACGACGGTAATGCTGGCGCTAGGTGATGCGTTGGCCATGGTGCTGTTGGAAGCCCGCGGTTTTAACAAGGAAGACTTTGCTAAATTCCATCCCGGGGGAACCATCGGCCGCAGCATATTGATTCGCGTTCATCAAATCATGCGGCCACGTGAAGCGATGGCCGTTGTAGCAATGGACACATCGATCCGTGACGTCCTCAGCACCATGACTAATGTGCGTGCAGGCGCCGCCGTTGTCACCGGCGAAGACAACCAACTTCTCGGCATTTTTACGCACGGCGATTTTGTCCGACATTTTCAGTCCGATTCCAGAATTGGCGAACGACTCGTGGCGGACCTGATGACCCTTAATCCAGTGACGGTACACAAGAACAAAATGGCGGTGGAAGTTCTAAATTTACTGCGGCGCCATCGTATCGACGACCTCGTTGTGGTCGACGATAACAATGTGCCAGTCGGCATTGTCGATTCGCAGGATCTTACGCGCTTGAAATTATTGTAAAGCGACGGCGTCGTTGCTCCGGCCAGACGATATGTCTTTCCTAGAATTGCAAAACGCCAAACCGAGTGTAAACTCCGCGCTCTTCCCGCTGAAGCCCTTAAACTTCAGTATTGTAAACGTTGTAACTTCTAAACCAATCATCGTTCACCTATGCCTGCAGCCAACGATCTCCGCAGAGGAATGGCCATCAAATACAATGGCAACCCAGCCATCGTGCTTGAGGTGCATCATCGCACGCCGGGGAATTTGCGCGCCTTCGTCCAGGCGATTATCCGGTACATCAACACCGGCAAAAGCGCCGATGTCCGCTTCGGTTCGACGGATAAGGTCGAGTTGGTCGACATCGAGCGAAAACAGCTCGAGTTCTCTTACAAAGACCGCAATGGGTATCACTTCATGGATCCGGAAACGTACGACACCATCACATTGCCTGAAAACCTGATTGGCGACGCAAAAGATTACCTCGTAGAAAATCTTTCCGTGCAAGTTCTATACGCCGAAGGCAAGGCCGTGCAGGTTGAACTGCCAGCGTCGGTAAATTTGAAAGTGATTGAATCCCCCGAAGGCCTGCGTGGTGATACTGCCAGCAACGTCACCAAACCGGCTAAACTCGAGACCGGCAAAACCATCAACGTTCCGCTTTTTATTAAGGAAGGCGAAGCGATCAAGATCGACACGCGTACCGGCGTGTACATGGGACGCGCATAACACGCGCGAGGCTGAGCGCAGGCCTTCTGGCTTCGTTTGGGGGCGAAGCGTGAGATTTTACATCGGTTATCACGTCAATTCGCGGTTCAGTCTTGCTTTTCTTTCAATAAATCCGCGTAATCTGCGGTAACTTTGGCTGCAACGAAGCGAAGATTGAAAAACAATCGCACCACGCGCAGTTCTAAGCGCGGCGGGAAAATTGTCAGAAGCGTTGCGCGTGCAAGAACGGGAGCCGTAACGTCTAAGCCCCTCACAGTACCTACGCGCTGGGTGAAATTTGTCTTCGCCGTTTTTTTGCTGCCGATTTGCGGCGTGTTAACCCAAACGTTTTTCACCGCATTCGCGCGCGCGACAGTGGCGCAACGGCTCTGGGCAGGCGAAGAGTTTTGGTTTTTTTCATTGGGCGCAATTCTCTGGTTGATTGCCTTCTTCGGCCTGCCGCGACCAATTCTTATTTATGTGTTTGGTCACGAGGTTACTCACGCGCTGTGGGTTTGGTTAATGGGCGGCCGCGTAAGCAGGTTCCGAGTTGCTTCCGATGGCGGACATGTTGTGACAACAAAGGCCAACTTTTGGATCGCACTGGCACCGTACTTTTTCCCGATCTATAGCATTCTGGCGATCGCGATTTATGGCACGCTTAGCCTCTTCTTGAACATGCAGCCGTACGGGCGGATCCTTTACGCGGTCATCGGCGCCACGTGGGCATTTCACTTCACATTCACCTGCTGGATGATTCCGAAGAATCAGACTGATCTGAGCGATCAGGGAACGTTTTTTTCCCTGGTCCTTATCTATGTCATGAATCTACTGTTGCTCAGCGTGATGCTGATTCTCGCTTCACCAGAAATTACATTTGCAAGTTTCGGGGCGGATTTGTTGACGAACCTGGGCAACTTCGCCCAATGGATGATCGAATCTTTCAGCAGATTGGCGCACCACAGTTAACATCAACTACTTCTACAGAAGTGCTTCACATCGAATCTTCGGGACACTTAATGAGCATTCGTGATCAACGCGAACGGCAGCACGGAGAATATGTTTTGCAGTAAGGCGCGCCGCTTGTCATGACAAAGTGGACGGCAGGTGAAAAGATCGTGCGAATTCTGCAGCGACAGCGTCTCGGGAAATTCAATGGCAGTGTCTTTCCATCGTTTCCCAACCGGCGGAAAACCAACTCGCGAAGAGAGTCGCGGTGCGATTATTGAAATCCAGTTGTTCGCGCTTTGCCGGACAAAACTGACGCACGATTCCGCAAACGTTCCGTTCGCCGGCAGCGGGAGATATTCACCGCGGTTGAAAACATCTCTGTGTTCATGACGAAAACGCAAGATTCGTTGCGTAAGGAACATTTTAATTAGGCCGTCCGGCCACGTCTGCATGAGTTCTCGAGGGTTCACGCTAGCTAATGACTCCAGCATCTGTCTCCGCAGGACGTAATCCACTGCATGCCGGTTATCAGGATCAACCAGGCTGTAGTTCCAGATCTCGTTCCCCTGATAAATATCCGGCACGCCCGGCGATGCGAGCTTCAGCAGGGTTTGCGTAAGCGCGTTGATTGCTCCAAGCCGCGCAATTTCTCTGGCTACGGGAAGAAAGGCTGCCAAAAACTTGTTTCGCGGCGAACCATCCAAAATTTTCGCCACGAAATCGTGCATCGCCTCGTCCCATTCCTTGTTAGGCTGAGTCCAGCTCGTATTGATCTTTGCCTCGTGCAGAGCCTTGGCCATGTACGACTGAATCCTGCTAATGTACTCTGGCGTCGCTGCTCGTTCCGGTTCGCCGTCCGTTTGTATCGGCCACGTGCCGAGTAAGGTTTGATAAAGCAGATATTCTTCATTTGCGTCCGGCGCTTCCAAATCATTGACAATTCGTTTCCAGCGACGGTTCGCCGTGTGCCACCACTGCAACGAACGTCTCCAAAGCTCCGGGATTTCTGAAATCGCCACAATCCGGGCGCGCACGTCTTCGCTGCGTTTTGTATCGTGCGTAGAAGTCGCGAGCAAGGTTGCCGGGCAATCGCGCAGCCGCTCAATATTCCGCTGGTGAAAAGTATTAACGCTCAATCCAAACTGTTGTGGTTCGCCTCCTACTTCGTTTAATGCGGCCAACCGGTTATAAATGTAAAACAGAGTGTCCTCGAGCCCTTTGGCCATAACTGGCCCTGTAATCTGTTGAAATTTTAAAACGAAATGGGTGTGTGCGGCGCGTCCTGCACGATCGAGATTTGGCGGGAAACGAAGCAGCAAGATGTCCCGCACAAAATTGAAGATCGACTCGTCCATCGCCGGGTTGCGGCGTTTGGCTGCGGCAATCGCGCGCTCTACGATGTGCCTATCTTCCTCGCTCACCGGCTGACCAGGCTCGACGTAAGTTCGATAAACAGGAAAACAAGCAATCGTCTCCCGCACAGCACGCGAGAGCGCTTCAAGTGTAAAGTCGCGATACCAACGGTTTTGCTCGGACAAGCGATCGAGCATGTTGCCCAGAACATCGACGTCGCTGGCCAACGCCAATTTCATCACGAGAAGCTTTTTTGCGTAGAGCAGATGTCCGAAAGGCATCGAGTGACCGATGAAACGATGGAAGGTTTTTGTAATCGCCATCTCAGCCACGGGATCGACTAGCAGTTGCGTGACTTGATTCGCGAAATCGTACCCAGTCGTTCCATGGACGCGCCAGTCTGCGCGCAACCTTTCAAACCCAGTGAGTATTTTCTCCGCCAGCATGTAAACAGGGCGGCCATGCTTAGGCAATGCGATCCCTAGCGCTTTGGCACAACGCCGCTGAAGTTTCTCAAAATATTCTCGCGGTAAATAGAGGCCATCGGGATGATCGATTCGGAGACCGGTGACGGCGCCTATTCTTACCAACTCGAGAACAAACCGGTGGACAACGTCAAAAACCTTGGGCAACTCAATTCGAATCGCCGCCAGTTCATTCACGTCAAAAAAGCGGCGATAATTGATTTCCTCGGCTGCGACACGCCAGAACGCCAGCCGATAGGACTGCTCGTTCAATAACCGATCGAGCACATCGAAACTCCGTGGATCTTCCGGTTCGCCGTTGATCTGGATCAGCGCCTTTTCGATTGCCTGTTGTAGCTGTGGTGCCTCGGCGCAACGCCGCTCCAGACGTCGCTTGATGATCTCCTTTTCCCGAGCGCGTTCCGCAATTCGTTTCGGATCGGGCTCGGTGCGCTTCGGTAAATACTCAAGTGCAGTTAGAATGCTCTGCAGTTCGGCGTAAAGGTCTTTATCCTTATATTCGGCGAGATTCTGCAATGCAATTTTCAGAATGTAGCGGTATGTGCCAGGCGCGATGGGCAGTCTGCGCTCGCCGTAGAGCAGGTAAAACGTTCCCTCATCAAACCGCACTCGCAGTTCGCCGCGCTCCAATACACGGCCGTATTGATCAGCAAGGATTGGAAGCAAAACTTTGTCGTGCAGATCAGATTTCAGTGGCTTCCAATCGATATCGAAATACGGCGCGTATTTCGAACTAGGCCCGTTTTCCAGCACGTCCATCCACCACGCGTTGCACGAGTCAGCGATTCCGACATGATTCGGAACAAAATCCAGCACCTGGCCCATGCCGTGCGCGTGCAGTTGCGCTACCCAGGCGTCATAACCCCCGCGCGAGCCGACCGCGGGGTTCAGTTTGTTGTGATCGGTAATGTCGTAGCCGTGCAGACTTTCGGGGCTCGCCTGAAAATACGGCGAGGCATAAACATCGCTTATTCCGAGCGCGTGGAGATACGGCACGATCTCACGGGCCTGAGTAAACGTGAACCACCGGTTAAACTGCAGTCGGTACGTAGAGATCGGAATGCGCGGGTTCTTGCTCACCACAGAGCAATTTCCAGTCATTCCAGACGAAGTCGAGGAGTGCCATTACGAACGCCTAAAGCAGCGGCTGCCGGATTAATTGGCTCCGGCTTGCCGTGCCACGACAACGTCCGATTAGCGTGTCACATCCGCTCAGGCACCTTGATCCCGAGAAGGTCCAAGCCGCGCTGGAGAACCTGCGCTGTAAGATAACACAAACTCAACCGGGAACTGCGCGCTGGCTCGTCTGATTTCAACACTGGGCACGCTTCGTAAAATGCGTGGAAGTTGTTTGCCAACTCGAACAAATAATTCGCCAGAATGCTTGGCCGAAAGCCGTTCAACACTTGCGGAACAATTTCGGCGAACTGGCAAAGTCGTTTCGCGAGCTGGATTTCCGCAGGAGCAGCGAACGTCAATGCTGTAGCCACCGAGACGTGGTCGGTCTCTTTGCGTTGTGCGCGGCCTTGAACGTTCCACAGGGGCGTGGCTACAGTAGATTCACCGGCTTTACGAAAGATCGAGCGAATCCGGACATAGGCATTTTGTAAATAGGGCGCGGTGTTACCGTGCAATGAAAGCATCTTCTCCCATGAAAAAATGTAATCCGTCGTCCGGTACTGGGACAGGTCGGCGTATTTTACTGCACCAATGCCGATCTTCTCTGCTATTTCGCTCTTCTCCTCGTCGCTCAGCTCCGGATTTTTTTCGTCAACGATTTTTCGGGCGCGCCTGCACGCTTCCTCCAGCAGCTCGCGAAGAGGAACATTTTCACCTGATCGCGTCTTCATTAGCTTGCGGTCTTCACCAAGAACGCTGCCAAATATGATGTGGCGCAGATCGACAGTGTAACCTTCGCGGCCGGCGATCGCGAAAATTTGTTTGAAGTGCAACGTTTGCGGTGCGCCGACCACGTACCAAATTGAATCGGCTTTCAAATCGTTGACTCGATAATCGATCGTAGCGAGATCAGTGGTGGCGTAATTAAATGCCCCATCCCGTTTACGGATGATCAAAGGCTTTTCCGCCAATTCGGGATCATCGCGGAAGAACACGACGACGGCACCTTCACTGATTTCGGCTATTTTAGCCTTGAGCAGATGATCTACGACCTCGCGTAACCGATCGCGATAAAAGCTTTCGCCGCATTGAAGGTCGTAATGAACATCAAGTAGTTGGTAAACACGTTCGAAATCCTGCATTGAAAGCGAAACACATTCCTTCCAGATCGCAGTGTTTTCCTCGTCACCGGATTGCAATTTGACCAGCTCCTGCCGGCAGGCTTCGCGAATTTTTGAGTCGGTACTCGCTTGCTCGTTCGTCTTCTTGTAAATGCGGACGATTTCTGCGAGGGGATTCTGCCGCAGCGCCTGACGATCCAGCCGATTTTTCCAGCCGTAAATGACCATCCCGAACTGAGTTCCCCAGTCGCCGAGGTGATTGTCGCGAATGACTTCGTGTCCAAGGAATTGGGCAATGCGGGCCAGCGCATCGCCCAGCACGGTGCTGCGGATATGACCCACATGCATCGGTTTGGCAACGTTGGGCGACCCAAAATCAACTACAATCCGCCGCGGCGATTCTGTCCGAGCGACCCCGACCCGTTCATCCCGCAACAGATCCCCTGTCCGTTTTTGAATTACATCAAGACGCAGCGTGAAATTGATGAAGCCGGCGCCCGCGACGACGCAGCGTTCGCAGAGATCGTCGACATCCAGATGTGCGCAAATCTTTTCCGCGATAGCCCGCGGGTTTTCGGCAGTCTGCTTTCCAAGCAGCAGAGCGACATTGGTCTGGTAGTCGCCGAAGCGTGGATCGGTTGCCTGCGTCAATTCACCCGCCTCAGGCATCCTGGCCTTTTCGAGAGCTTCGGAGAGCTTCTTTGCCAAAAGTGATTGGAAGGTTTGCATTGCAGACGCCGTGCTGCGGCGTCCGGACAGCGCAGCGCGCTGTCCCTACCCTTCACATGGATCACACTAGCGCAAGTACGTGCAGCTAAGAGCGCTCTCGAAAAATCGCCAGGATCTCGTCGGCGGATTTCGCGCTGGCGAGGCTCTCGCGGACCGACCGGTCGTTTAGGAATTTGGCGATCGAAGCAAGCGTGCGCAGATGCGTTTGGAACTGATTCTTTGGAACGATGAAAAGAACAACGAATTTCACCGGCGCATTATCGAGGGCATCGAACTCGATCCCCTTGGTGGACCTCCCGAATGCAGCCACTACTTCCTCGAGCCGATCGGATGAACAATGGGGTATGGCAATTCCAAAGCCGATCCCGGTACTCATGGTCTCCTCGCGTTGTCTCAGCGCCGCAAGAATGGGATCGCGATCTGCGGGTTTGATTTTCCCAAGACTAACAAGTAGATCGATCAGCTCAACTATAGCCGACCAACGCTCCGTTGCCTTCATTTCGGGAATGATTTGTTCGGCAGAAAGTAAATTTGCCAGGGACATGCGGATTCTCCTCCGTGCGGGAGGCCAAGCTTAGCGGCAGCGCATCGGTTGACAAGCGCGTTTTGCCAACATCGGATCCCGCGATTATTTGCGAATCTTGTAATTCAGCCGTCGTGAGAGCAGCCACCGCACGCCGAACATATCCATGGTCGCGTTTACGGCTCGATTGCCCAGGCTGTATTTCGTTTGTCCGAAGCGACGCGAACGATGGTTGACCGGAATTTCGACCAGCCGATATCCCGCGCCTTTGACCAGCGCTGGAATGAACCGATGCATTCCCTTGAACGGAATGAGCGCGCTGAGACATTCGCGCCGCATCGCCTTTAGTGTGCAACCGGTGTCGCGCACTCCATCCTTTGTGTAACGGCTACGAACAGTATTTGCAATCCGGCTCGTAAGCCGTTTCACCATCGTATCTCTGCGCTCCACGCGATAGCCGCACACCAAATCGGCCCCGCGTGAAATTTCATCGAGCAATCTCGGAATATCGGCCGGATCGTTTTGTAAATCGCCGTCAATGAGAACGAGAACTGCTGCGTGAGCAGCCTGCAGGCCAGCGTAGATTGCCGCGCTTTGTCCGGAATTTTTTTCGAAACGAATTACCTCCACATTTGGCCCGGCTTCGATTCGCTCGATCGTGCGATCGGCTGAACCGTCATCGACAAAAATAATTTCGTGATCCAGTCCCTGGAGCGCTGTTCGAAGCTCCGATTGGAGAATGGCGACGTTGTCCTCTTCATTGAACAGCGGCACGATGACGGAAACGACGGGTGAGGTTATCGCCTGCATCATGGCAATCTCAAGGTGCTGTAGAGTCCGCTGTCGTCAGCGGAAATCTCATCAGCCTGGCGGAAAGCGATACGCTGAGGACAGCACACGCTAAAGCAACAAGGCGGTCGGAATACCCTCTCATAACGGTAGCGAGCGATAGTTTCGACAAAGGAACACGTGCCATACCCGTATCGGTTTTCCGTAGCGCAATACTTCTATTGTGCCAACCGGCTCCGTGGATTGAAATCCAGCTTCAATAGAGTGTGGCACGTGAGCCTTCTCTCCCTGTCGAATAAACAGCGCATCGCGCCCGGTAAACAAATTGATGCCGTTCTCTTCCGTATAAACTTCGCCGTCCGGTCCTTTCACGCCGGGTTTTACTTCGACAAATTGATCGTACCGCGGCCAGAAAGAGAATTGATTCACCAAGTCCTGCGATTCTGGAATGTAAACCGGTGGATGTCCCGGACCTTCGACTCGTTTGTCATGCAAATAGAACGAAATCTCCGATGCGCGGTCGCGAGCGTCGGCAATCAGAAACAGTTTCTCACCTAGTTGCGATTCAAGATTGTCGCGCAGCTTTTCCAGCGCCTGGGTGCCGTTTTTCCAACCTCGCATTCGGTCGCTCGGATCGCTCCGTGGCAGTTGATAGCCGGCGACACGCAACAAATCCGTGTCCAATGCCACCAAGCTCATGATTAAGCCCACAAGCACGGCGAAGCTCGCGCATATCCGCAAAAGGAGGCTCGCCTCAAGCCGTTCCCACCAGAAATATGCGGCGACCAACCCAAAACCAAAAAAGGCGAGTCCATCCCAATTCGGCGCTGCGCTCTTATTAATGGACAGAAGCAGGTAAAAAACAAACACCGGCAATCCAAACCACATTAGGAACAGCACCTTGAATTGCTGGTTGATTCGGCGCCAACTGGCAATAACGCCCCATGCCAATGCGAGGAATAGCAAAGGCGAATAAATGATAAAGTGCTGACCCAAAAATGAGAGTACCTCCACCGGATGAAAACCGAAGCCACGGTCCAGGCTCCCGCGCGAGCGCAAATGGGCCAGGGTTATCCAAGCGTGCTGCGCATTCCAGACAATCGGCGGAATCGTACAAATAAGAAACATCCCGATCAGCAAGTACACACCGGGCCGCCTGAATTCGCGCCGAAGCCGCGGAACGCGCGCCAGAACGATCAAAGCCGAAAGCACTTCAAATCCGTTCGTGTACTTACAAAGAAACCCGAGCCCAATCAGCAGACCTGTAAGCGGCCAGTAAAACGAAAATCGCGCGCTTTTTTCCACAGCGAGCCAAAACGTAAACATCGCCGCTATCCAGAAGAAAACTGACAACGCGTCAATCGTCATTAGAACGGCGCCGATGTTGAAAATCGGCATGGCGTTCAAGCCGACAACAGTCCATAAACCAGCGGTTGCTCCGAATAAACGGCGCGCAAAGTAAAACAATAGCAAGCTCGTCCCCGCCGCGAGAAGCGGACTAAAGAACCGGACACCAAATTCGGTCGCGCCAAACAGAGCTGTGCTGGCATGTATGGCGAAAGCGATCCCCGGCCCTTTGCTGAAGTATGCCGGAGCGAGTCGGTCCGACCACATCCAATAATGCGCTTCGTCGAACGAAAGATCTGTGATTCCCAAAAGGAACAATCGGAGCACTGTCAGTACAACCACAAACAGCCACACTGCCCGCGTCGTACTCATGCAGCTCCCAGTGGCGCGCCGGGTGGTCGCGCCGCATCACTAAGACCGCCAAGCAGCCTCGGGTGGCGTTCGTAGACCACAGGTATCCATTTTCTGCCGACTGTTCTCCAGATCAACTCGAATACGGCGAGCAGAACCAATGCTTCACCAATTCCCAGGAACAGCGTGGCCACAACATCACCGGGCCAATGTGCACCGAGGTAAATTCGGGAATACGCGACCGCCAAGGTAATGAACCAGTAAAACCAGCCACACCGCCAGAAGAATAAGGTAAAATACGTGGCAGCGATGGTGTTGTTTACCACGTGCCCAGACGGAAACGAGGGTCCGGACCGCGTTCGATCAGAAGAATCCGAAAAGCGAATAATCGGGTTTTTGAGGAGCGTAAGGAATTTTGGACGCGCCTTTTGCAACTGCACCATGCGCACACTCTGCACCTGTTTAGGTCGATGACGAGCCACGGCCGATTTCAACCCGCTTGTAACCAGCCCCGCAATGATCAAAGAAATGACCAAACAGATGACGAACGCGCGCGCCCTGAATCCCCCAAAAATAAGCGCGCCAATTCCAATGGCGACAAGGAACGGTTCCCAAATTTGGGAATCGCTCAGCCCAGCCATGAACAAGTCAAGGGCCGGACTCGTCCATTGTTCGTTAATGAGATGAAAAAGGGATTGTTCCATGCAATCGAGGGCGACCGGATTAAGCTCTAGTCGCTTCCGATGTTATAAACAAAGGGGTGTAAATGACAGAGCGCGAATCAGAGATGACCATGCTATGAACAAGCTCCGCAGCAGTGCAATTCGTTATGCGGTTCCTTCATCACATCGGACTTGAGACGTGACAAGCAAACGATTTAAGAATTTAGCTCGGCGAAGTCGCTTCTCATTCGTAATTCGTCGTTTCGCCGTATTCATTTCGTTCGCGCTTACTCTCATGCTCTACGGCCAGTCTTCGCCTTCAGCCAAAGACATTCTGGATTCCGTGCGCATGATCGAGTCGCGGCAGCAGATCGATCTTCAGGGCCAGGTTCGACAGGATGAACTAGTGATTCCGTTTCGCCTGGTTCAGAATGGTCCGCTGATCCGGTACTCATTCACAAATCCGGACGAAACCCTGCAGTTGCGCCTAGGCGAGAACGCTTCGCGCCTCGATCTTGTGACCGACGCAGGAACGCAAAAGGTCGGCATTTCGAAGCTACAGGCACGGATTCGTGGCACCATTGTGACGTACGGTGATCTGGCGTTTAAATTTCTCTATTGGCCTGAAGCACACGTGTTAGCCGAGGAAAGTGTCCGCACCCGGAAATGCTGGAAATTGCAGTTGCGAGCACAATCGCGCGAAACGCAATATTCTAATGTGCTGTTGTGGGTGGATACAACGAGTGGCGCGCTGATGCGGATGGAGGGCTACGACTGGAATGCTCGGCTGATTAAACGGTTTGAAGTTGTTTCCGCCCAAAAAATCCAAGGACGTTGGTTCCTCAAACAAATGCGGATTGAACAGCTTGAGCCCGGAACCAATCACGTCCAGGCACGCGCCTACCTCGAGATAAAGAGGTAACACTCTCTGGTGCGGTCGCGGCGGCAACAGCGATGCGCTTATGCGGCCCGTGTTTCCATAGCTGTGGACAAATCGAGAGAGTCGTGCGCAAACTAAGCTCCACCCGATAAATAGTACTGGCTTATCGCGGCTGGTACTGGTCAGATTTTGCGCCGCTTACAACCAGTCTGCGACCAAGGAACTCTTTGTCGTGCAATTCCTCCACTGCGCGTTTCGCTTCTTCTATGGTTTGCATTTGCACAAAGGCAAAACCCTTTGAGCGCTGATTGTGGCGATAGCTTACGACCTCCGCGTTTTGGACGTGTCCGACGCCGTTGAAGAGTTCAAAAAGATCGCTCTCAGTAGCGTCGAAGGAAAGGTTGCCAACGTAAAGACGCGGTGAAGTGACCTCGACCCGTTCCGGCTTACGCGCCGGTCGCGATGGTTGTGAGCCATTCCGAGGTTGTACCGGGACTTTTTTCTCGCCGCCATTGCCGAAAAATTCGGCAACCCGTTGCCAGAATGTTTTTTTCTGCGTTTTCGCCGGTTCCTGTCGGGCCGAAAAACGTTCTTGATTTCCTCTGCGTCGGCCCCCACCGCGCGAGCGGCGTGGGCGTCTTCCGGATGAATAAGAGTTCATGTTGATTCTTAAGTATTTTCCAATTGTCAAAAAGGCGGAGCGCCCCGAAAAAGCTCGGGACACCGTCCGCGGCGCGCGACTCATCAAGAGCCGAATCAAACTTGTTGCAAGCACTCTCCGACGCCGATGGAAACTCCGCCTGGTAGTATCGGGAATGGACTTCTCTCAAAGCGCAAACCGGCGCACTCAACCAACGAAACAGCGATACAGCGACCATCTGCAGTATCGCTTGAAGAAATCTGAATCGTTGTAGAAACCGGACGCTGGGAAGATCGAAGAAGATTCCCGACATCTCACCTGATTATGGCTTAGATGGATGGGGATTGCAAGTACGCCGTAGGGAAGCGTCTTGTGCTGTCCAAAGGCCGATTCAGCGTAGCGGGCTACCTCCGATGGCTCAGGGTCCGGTCCAATCGTCGCGTAGCGAATAGCTTCGCGATTTGATATATTCCCGTAGGCGCTCGCCGCGAATTGGTCGTAGAAAATAGCGCAATTCGCGCCGGCTCAGTTTCGGCTGGTAGCCAAATTCGGGCATTAGATCGCCACAATGCCATTCCACCCAGCCGATTTCGCCCTCGGAGAGCTCGCGTTCCCATCGGGTCACCGGTTCAGTGCTTATTTGCGAAAAGTTGATGCGCGCGGCTGAATTGCCGCTCCAGAAGCGGCCAAGCTTCGTCGGAGTCAGCACTGTATCGGGATTAAAGTCGATCTCGAGATAGGCACAGACTTCTTCCATTGTCTGGGCTGGTTCGCAGACCAACCTTTCATATGGCACAACCAATCCAGGCAGATCTCCGCCGCGAATTCGGTTCGCGAGCTTTGCGGCCACGCGCCAATGCGCGATGACATAATAGGTTGAGAATCGCCCAGTACGCCTAGTTTTCTCCAGCGCGATTTGTGCCGCTAGGATGGCGCGGGGATCACGTAGCGTGACCAGAATTTTTGCATGTGGAAATCGTGCAACAATTGCACTGATGTGGTTACGATTTGCCGGGGTTTTCTCCACCCATCGCCCGATGGTCTCGAGCGGCCTGCCCAACGTTGTCGCATATGCTTTAACCATGAGAACGAGCAGATCCTGCTGCGCATTTGCCAGATCGAATGCGGTACGCTCAAACGTCTGGAGAAATTTGTCGCGGGGAAACGTGGAATAATTGCGCTTACCCCATTTGCACGGGCCGCCGAACAGCACATTCGAAAGTGACTGTTTCGTGAGGTAATCAAACTGCGACCGGCGGCCGCGAGCTCCGTATTTGGTCAGAACAGTAGGGAAGTAGGCGGTCTCTTCCGGTAAAACGAGCAGTTCGGGATGACTGTCGAGCAGCGCCACCAACAGCGTAGTGCCGGATTTTGCCTGGCCAGCGATAAAGCAGGCGCGCTGCTCGAACGGAAGCCCCGAAATCACAGGCGGAGATTACAACAGGTGCGACGGAAATCATAATAAGCGAAATCGTTTGAGGAGGATCTCCGTTTTATTCTTTTTTACACAACCCAAGACTACGGCGCGTCACTCCGCTGGGCCGTTCTTTGGTTGCGTAAAAACCATTCCACGAACTTCGGCAGGCCTTCGCCCAATCTGGTCTTCGGATCATAACCAAGCAATTTCTTCGCCTTCGAAATGTCTGCGTACGTCAACGGCATATCGCCGGGCTGCTCCGGCAGTTTATTGATTTTCGCTTGTCTTCGGAGCGCATTTTCGATCGCTGAAATCAGCTCTTTCAGCTGAATCGTTTGGTTTTCGCCAAGATTAAACACATCGTAAAGTGGGCCGGTGTAATTGAGTGCCGCTATTGTGCCCTGAATGATATCATCGATGTAGGTGTAATCCCGTCGAGTGCTGCCATTTCCAAACTGATCGATTGGTTGCCCAGCATAGATCCTTCGGGTGAACTGATGAATCGCCAGATCGGGACGCTGCCGCGGGCCATAAGCAGTAAAATATCGTAAGGCAACGATGCGGATCTGGTACAGGTGGGAATAGGTGGAACACAGAAATTCGCCTGCGATTTTTGTGGCGCCATATGGGCTCAGTGTCTGAATAAGATGTTGGTCTTCAGAAAAGGGCACAGTCTTTGAAGCGCCGTACACGGACGAACTGGACGCAAAGACGAATCGCTCGACTCCCGCTTCCCTCGTCGCCTCGAGCAGGTGCAATGTGCCAATGACATTCGTGTCGTAGTAAAGCCGCGAATTTTGAATGGACGGTCGAACCCCTGCGCGCGCAGCCAGATGGGCAATTGCGTCCGGTTTTTCGCGGCGAAACACATTTCGAACAGATTCGCCGTCGCGAAGATCGACATCATAAACGGCTACATCGCTTCGAAAGCCTGCAATGTTCGCGCGCTTGATCTGCGGGTCGTAAAAATCGTTGAAATCATCCAAGACGACGACCGACTGCCCAGCGGCGAGGAGTTTCTCAACGAGATGCGAGCCGATAAACCCAGCGCCGCCAGTGACCAAAATTCGCATAAGGCAAGAAGTTGAACCACGAAGCGCACGAAGTGCACGAACAAAATTCTAGACCGTCTGTGTCAGATACTGACGTTTCGCAGAAACGCCTTAGAAGTTCAGAAATTGCGCCAGTGCAGCAGCAAATAGATCCAGTTTACTGCAAGCAGAGAGGTGATTGTGAGACGCAAGGATCTCTTTGAGCGGTCGTTCAAAAAATGGATTCGCAGCCGCGGCGCACGCGCTAAGAGCGTCGCAACCGCATACACATCAAACGCAAGCACGGTGCAAAGCGCTGCGAACACAAGCGGATTCCATTTGAACGCGGCAACAAAGTGGCCATGAAAAAATTGGATCCCGCAGCGTGTCATTCCACACGTGAGACACGGCAGAGCGGTCAGTTCGTGAAACGCGCAGCGCGGCCACGGCAGGCCGATTCTCAGCCATTCCGCTGCCAGGGCGAGCGATACAAGAGAGGCGCTCAACCAAATCAACTCGTGATCTACTTCACCTGGAGCAAGCCGGCGAATGGAAAACCGCATCTACCAATCCCTAATGGTGCGACGCGGTCCAGACGCCCATCGCGCCAAACATAACTGCAACAAGCAATCCCCCCCCGCAGCAAACTATCAGCGGAAGGAAAACCGCGAGAACAGCGCGAGTAGTGTCAGTTTCATGAGCGCGCGACAATCCAATACATGTGCACACAACTCCCCAAACCGCGGAAATCAATCCACCGCAAAGCGGCACGATCTGCAAAGGACCAATAGATCCGTGGGAGAAAGCCAGAACCCGGAAAGTGGTTTCGAACGAGTGGTTGGCTCCGCCAACGATCATTAGACAGAGATGCACAATGGCACTGCCGATGAACAAAACCATGACGATGAACAGAGGCAGCAGAATGATCATTGCCGATCCAATTCCCATGCCAGCCATGGCAGCAAGGCCGTTGTTGTGCTGATCCGTGAATAAGCCGAGGGATTGAAAACCGAGCGAAAACAAAAACGATACGAGCCCTCCTATGCATCCGCCGATCAGTGCGTAGATAAGAGGTTCGCCCACGCCGCCCTCGCGTTTCATTACGCTGAACGCTTCCGCCGGCCGAGTAAGCACCATCACCAGGGTTTCCAGGAATGCGTTAACAAACCCGCGCTGTTGTCGATGTTCCCAAGGAAGGCCTATGCGCGTCGAAGCCGGTATCAGCGAAGGAGTCGCGCCGCTTTGCACGGGCGGAACATCAGACGCAGCAGCCCCAGCGAAATCTGGAAATTGCGAGAGCGGCTGCCAGTTTGCCATTCCCTCGCGCCAGCCAATATCAGTTGGCAAAAAACGGCCTGCGCCTAGCCCTTCCCGAACTTCTTCCTCGGAGAAAACGCCCAGACTGGCGGCGCCCCGGTTGACATGAATCATCGCCATAATATGCCGGTTGTATTAACGCGCACTCAGAAGCGCAAGACTAAATGCGCTTTTCGCACAGGTTGAATGATTGAAAGTTGAATCGTTAAGACGGCGCAACTTTTAACCATTCAACCTTTAAGCTTTTCAACCTGATCATCCAGCGCCCGCCAGAAATACCAGGCGGCAACCGAGCGATAGGGCCGCCATTTCTCTCCATGCTTCATGAGTTGTTTGGGCGTCGGAAGTTTCCGTTTGCGAAACGTTTTAGCGAAGCCTTTGCGCACGCCGTAATCATCGACCGGCCAGACATCGGGTCGGCCAAGGTCGAAGAGCAAAAGCATCTCGACAGTCCAGCGACCGATCCCGCGCACTTGCGTAAGACGCTCAACAATTTCTTCATCGCTCATTCGGAGAAGCGCGCGTCCGGATGGCACAACGCCATCGACTGTCTTTGCGGCGAGATCTTTCAATGCCGCAGTTTTCGCACGGGACAGACCAGCCGCGCGGAGCGCCTCATCGGGCGTGGCGAGAACTTTGACCGGGTCGAGCCATTTTCTTTTTGGATAAAGGGCGCGCACTCGTTTCCAGATCGTGGCAGCAGCTTTTCCGTTCAGTTGCTGATAGGCGATTGATTCGGCCAGAGCGTCGAAGGGGCGGAGCGAATTAGACGGGGTGATCGTATACCTCTGCGACTGGGCGATCAGCGCAGCCAAGCGCGGATGGCTGCCAGTAAGGAGTTGATGCGCGGGGTCATTATCCATATGTGAGGAAGCAATTAAAATGACGCATTACGAATGTCGAATGGGTTCGCTCCGGTAAACGATTAGACCTTTGGATCATGGATCCAATATTACGATCCAACGAAACACGGCGTCTTCGTACTTCGTCATTTTCTCTTTCGCATCGCTTGCTCCGGGAACCGGTTTCGCTTTCGTGATTGTATGGACACGCAACTCACTTGGTACGGTCAGTCGGCCTTTAAAATCGTCACGGCCGGTGGAAAAGTTCTGCTGGTCGATCCATGGCTTTCGAATCCTGTTTATGACAAAGCAAAGCAGGAAATTACTGCGCTTAACCATGTCGATCTCATTCTCATTACCCACGGCCATTCCGATCACGTGGGAGACGCGGTGGAGATCGGGAAAAACACCGACGCAAAACTGGTGGCAACCTTCGATTTGGCCGATGCAATGGTGAAACACCTCGGTTATCCGGCCAATCAAGCGCAAGCGGACACAACCGGGCATTTTGGCGGCGAACTGACGTTGCTGGACGGTGAAGTGAAGGTCGCCTTTGTTCGCGCGCATCATGGATCCGGTATCTCGGCAGATGATCGCGTGGGGCTACGGCATGGAGGTGCGCCCGGAGGTTTCATAATTACGATCCGAGGTGGCCCAACGATTTACCATACGGGCGATACCGATTTGTTTTCCGACATGGCACTGCTGTCGCAGTTTCATGCTGTCAACGTCATGCTCGTTTGCATCGGCGATCATTTTACGATGGGACCTGCGCGTGCGGCAGAAGCAGTAAAGCTGGTCGGTCCGCGAACAGTGATCCCAATGCATTACGGAACGTTTCCCATTCTCACAGGCACGCCCGAAGTGTTCGATCACGAACTCAGAAAACGGGGCGTAAAGGCCAAGCTGCGAGTGATGAAAATTGGCGAGACCATTGCACTGGACGCAAGTTAAAGACCAAGCTTAGGCTTGGGGATGTCGTAATCCGTTCCACCTGTTAGTGCAACCGGTCCGATTCTATTCTAATCGCGCCAGATGCACGGTCGACAACGACGTAATCAAGACTGGCAACGCTCGGAACTGGAATGCTTCAAAATGCTCAACGGCGATCATTTTCGTGTTTCTACTCCGAACGCGAATAAGCTGCCCGGAAAAGTCTATCGGATCATTTGAAAGAGGGAACGCTCACACCAAAAATGATGGAAGTAGCCGGTTACGAATTGCGGCGCGCACATCGATTCCGGAGCGACGCGTTCTGCGGCCTGTGGTCGCATCGGGACGCAGGGACAAACTGTATAATTTACGACCCGAACAACGGCCGGGCGCGCCTGATTGATTTTGAAATCGTTCACGTAAAATCGCTTTCCGCGAAAGCGCGTCAGGCGGATGATTTACTCGTCTTCCTACTGGATTTGATAGCCGTGGCTCCGAACCCGCAATGGCTTGCTCTGGTTTGGCGTTTCCCAACCCATACGGCAAGACGCCTGTTATTGGAGAATTGAAAAATCAACTGGCGCTCCCAACTGGCCTGGCATGGATTTGGTGGGGAGTTCGGACAAGTTTCGCTAATCCCGCGAAAGTAAACGGCGTCTCGAAAAGCTCGGAGGCGTACTCTCTGATCTGGAATACTACCGAGCATTTGTGGCCAGGCGGGCGCGCCAGAGGCGTCGAGCCTCAACCAGTTGCCACGAAATAAGACCTGGGATTCCCAAGATCAGTTCGCGCACCCGCGCAATTAAGGAGAGCGCGAAAGCCGCATCGCCAGGAATGCCAAGCAGGTTACCGACAAGTACGTAGCCACCTTCCTGCACGCCAAGCGCCCCCGGCACTGGGAATACAGCCGAACGAATCGTCAGAACCATGCTTTGCAGAATGACCGAATTTACGAATGTTGCTCGGAGGCCGAGCGCGTGAAGCGCGATCCAGATTTCGCCTGATCCAAAGATCAGCGATGTCGCCGTCCACGCGCAACAGCCAATCACACCGACCCGACGCGCATATTGCCTGCGAATGGCCTCGTCCAAGCTCTGGCCGCTCTGCACCAGCGAGTGCCAATCGGACGCGTTTGCGAGCCGGGATATTATTCTGGCTATAAAGCGAAACATCCCGAGTCGTTGGACGACGTAGAACCCGATGATGGCGACAACTCCGATCGCTGCGCCGATCAATGTCGGGCGGATAAAGCCTTGGTGGCCTGTTACGCTGACAATCAAGCCGAGACCTAAAAGCGTGAAACCGATCTGTACAAAAACCCCTAACGTAATGTCCACGAGCACGCTCGCCGCTGAGGTCGGCAACGACACGCCGCGAAACGCTGCCAGCCGAGCACGGACGACATCGCCGCCAACAGCGGCAGAAGGAATCAGCGTGCTCACAGACTCACCGATCCAGCGCATCCAAAAAAGTTGCCAGAGCAACAGACGCTCGGATTTCGGAAAAAGCGCCCACCACGCGAGCGCGTCGAGCAAAACCGGCACAGCTAAATGGTAAATCAGCACCGCAGCAATCCACCAACCGGCGGACGCAAAGGCCGCAGCGACCTGCGGAACTCCCTGGTGAATAAGCAGGAAGGTGAAAAGAGCAGCACCGCTGAGGCCCAACAGCCAGACAGTTATGCGGATTTTTCCTGGGGCTTTCATTGTGAAGAGTTGAGAGGAGACCGCAGTGTCTCAATACCGGGGTTAACCCGGCAATTCGATTGTGCGTGCCAAAAGGGATGGCGAAAAAGAGAATTGAATGACGTTTTTTATCTCTGGGCTTGAGTTGCTTCGCCCCACAAATCGCCGATCCAGCGTCGGAGCGAGAACCACTGCCTTCCGATCCCCAGTATCGCCGATGGCTGCCGTTCAGACACTGAAGCACTAGGCAATTCCGCAGTGGCGGGAACTGCACCCTGAACTGCTGACGAACCCAAGCGGATTCGGTGCAATGGCCTGCCAAAAACCCTGCATAAAATCAGCCAAACAATACCGAAAAAGGTTGCCGAGAGCACATCCGTTAGGAAGTGCGCCCCCAGGGCGATGCGACTAAATCCTACGAGAAGGACAAGTGTCATAGTGCTGAGGATACAGAGAAATCGCCAATGGCGCGCCTTCAGGAGCGGGAGCGCAAAAAGCAGAAGTTGCCCATAGAGCAAAGTTGCACCCAGCATGTGGCCGCTGCCAATGTCAGGACAGATAACCACGAACTGTAGGGGAGAAGCAGATGCTGGTCACGAGATGCTACGACACCGTATTTCTGATGCCGCACGAATTAACTAATCAATGTTTAGCGTAAAATTCAAGCGCAGGACCCCACGTGCTGAAATACTCCTTGCTAAAATCTTTTATTTCCGATACATCGCCCTCACGTTGCTCATCCGATATGTCGGTAACCGGTCGCGTTATCCAATGTGAAAATAATTAAATCTTTGGTCTTCCTCATTTTTGCAGGCGTCATCACCGCGCTCGCGGGAACCGGGACTTTTGAGGTCCAACCATCCCCCACGTCAGCGGATGAAAACTCGCATGATCTTTTTAACTACGAGACGACTTACACATTCCAAAGCGATTTCAGCGAGTCCAAGCTGGGCCATGGTGATTCGTTATACGATGATTTTAGTTACGACCATCGTTTCCTGATTACCGGCAAGTGGTACTTTCGACTCGGCGTCGAATATGAACGCTACGATTTTGGCGGAACCAACAACGGCTTACCCGATCATCTGCAAGCAGCCTACGGGCACCTGGCGCTGGAGTACATCGTGAAGGATTTCGCAGGCGCAGGCATCGAATTCGATCCTGGCGTTTACTTTCAGGACAAAGTCAGTGGCAACAATTTCGACATCCCTACGAAGGCTTGGTTCAGTTTTCGGCTGATCGATGACAAGGTGTTCGCGGTGGTCGGCTTGGGGTGGGGACTATTTCAAGATCCGCCTGTGGCACCCGGGGGAGGAATTATCTGGCGTATCACCGATAAACTGCGCCTTCAGGGTGTATTCCCGAAGCCGGCGTTGATCTGGCAGCCAAATGATGATTGGGATTTACGGCTCATTGGCGAACTCAATTACACGAGTTTTCGAACTGATGACGTAGTGTCGCACACTGAAGGCAAGTTGGACCTTCACGATGCCGTGCTTCAATACAGCGAATACCGTGCCGGCGCGCAGATTGGTTACACTGGGATTAAACATCTTAAGTTAATTGTGGGCGCCGGTGTTACTGCCGAACGGGATTTCGATTTCTTCCGCGCCCATCAGTCGAAGAGAACAGATCCCGCTCCCTATCTCAGAATCGCCGCAGAAGCGAGATTTTAGGGAAACATTTGTCCAAGTTTCTTCGCTAATCTCTGGTTGCCGCGAATTTTGAGGCGACCTGTAAGATAAGCCCAATTCCCGTTTAGTTGGCCATTGGAAATGGCGACCCAGTCCCTGGCTTTCGCCAGGAAAGTGACATTTGGATTGGCAATCCGCCCCTTTCCCATTTTGTATCCGCCGTCATTCACATCGATCCACCAGTCGCCGCCATCAGGTCCGCTTAGAGACCATTGGTATTTGGCGTGGACCCCTTTTGCCTTGGCTGGTTGAAAACTGCTGCGCATCGACCCGAACACTTGTTCCGGCGTCGACACCGAATGATCGGAAGCATCCGAACTTGCTATGGCGAGACAAGTTGCCACAGCAAACGCAGTGAAGAGCGCAAATAGGCGGTGCTTCGCTGGAAGATCCTTTGGCATCTCGCATATTCTTTCGTCAGGAGTCATCTCACGGCCCTATTGCTCAATTCGCCGCAACAGAAGAATCGCGCCGATGAAGGTGATCAACGCTCCCGCTAAAAGAATCACCAGATCGGTCGCATAAAACAGCGGACCCGCGCGGTACATGTTTACCAGCCGAAACGCGCGGCAGAAATGCGTAAGGGGAAATATCTCGGAAATATAGCGAATCGCCTGGGGCAATTGTTCAAGCGGTGCGAACGCTCCCGAGAGTACGAAGACCGGCAGCAAAAAGAACACGGAGAACTGGATCGCTTGAGTCTGCGTGCGCGAGAACGCCGAGATCAGTAATCCGAGCCCGAGCGAACAAAGTAAAAAAAGAAGACAGACGAGAGCGAGCGCAGGGAGATTATGAAAAGCAACTCCGAAATGCCAGCCGCTCACCAGCATTATGACGACAATGAGTACCGCCGACACAACCAGATACGGAAGCATTTTCCCGACCACGATTTCACGCCGTCTCAGCGCGGTGATCATCAACTGATAAAGCGTGCCGGATTCCCGTTCCCGGGCAATCGTACACGCCATCAGGGTCACCGTCAGCAATTGTAAGATCAATCCGATGATGCCGGGCACGACATAATCGATAACGCGCTTCTTCGGATTGTACAGGAGTTGGCGATCCACCGTCCACATCTCCATCATCGAAGCAAACCGCTTGCGAATTTGCACCGGAAGCTGTTTCCCAAGTTCAATAATCTCGTCCGGCAGGTTCTCAATCATCTGATCGCGCTGTTTAATTTGGAAGTCGCCCAGCGCTTCTCGAACACTCCCTTCCACAGCATCAGCCGTGTTGATATCGGCGCCGTTGACGTAAAGCAGTAGCGACTTTGGATCGCCGTTTTCGAGGCTCGCGTTCCAGCCATTGGGAATAACGAGCGCTGCCTTCACGTGATATGCGAGCAAATCCGATTCGTCCTTTATGTCAGGCGATACACGATGCCACTCGAAAGTCTTCTTTTTAGAAATCGTGTCGATAAACTCCTGCGAGCGCGGTGAGTTGTCCCGATCAACCAGCAGGCTGGAGACTCCGGTTAATTCACTGGTTTCAAAGGCGTGACCGAACAGAAGCGTGAACAGCGGCGGCAGGATCAGCACAAGGAGGAGCACCCGGCGGTCGCGATAAATGTGGAGAAACTCTTTGTAAGCGACACTCGCAGTCGCCCGGAACGACAGCCATTTCATGAAGTAGATCGCTTCAAAACTCCGTCGTAACCCTGCGAGTACGCGGTGAAAACATCTTCCATATCCGGTTCTACCCAGCGTTCGCCCAGCAAGCGTAGCTCTGGAAATGGCCACTTTTCCCGCCAACTTGCGATCAGTTGCCCAGCTTCCGGCGCGTAAAGACGCAAGCTCCCGCTGCGCAACGAAACACCAAGCAACTCGGGCATCTCACGTAGCTGCACGAGCGCAGGCATTAGAGGTTCGATATCGAGCTCCAGCAGGCGGGCGCGAAAGCTCGCCTTCAATTCACGCGGTGACGCTTTTGCCAGTAATCGACCGTTCTCAATAAAACCCACCTCGGTGCATCGCTCTGCCTCGTCCATATAATGCGTCGTAACAAAAATTGTCTTTCCCTGATGGCTCAGGTCGTAAAGCAGATTCCAGATTTGCTGTCGATGCACGGGATCCAATCCCCGTGTTGGCTCATCGAGAAACAGTACCGATGGATCATGAACCAGCGCACAGCCAATGGCCAATAATTGGCGCATTCCTCCAGATAGATTATCGGCAGCGGTGCCACGTTTCTCCTGTAAATCGACAATGCAGAGCAACCGACTAATTCGTTCCTCCAGTCGTGCGCCCCCTACTCCATAAGCTCCGCCAAAGAACCGGAGATTTTCGAGCACAGTCAGGTCTCGATAGAGGCTAAAACTTTGGGGTACGTATCCGAACTTCGTGCGCACCTTTTGGCGATCTTTCCAGGTCTCAGCGCCTTCTATGGTGGCACGGCCAGAGTTAGGATGCGTCAGGCCGCACAACATCCGCATCGTTGTCGTCTTGCCAGCTCCATTCGGGCCAAGGAAACCGAAGATGCTTCCAGCCTCAATTGTGAGAGAGAGGTCCTGCACGGCATGGACGCTACCGTAGCTCTTGCTCAAATGATCAAGCGCGATCACCGGGTCATTCATCTCAATCTTCATTGCGGTGATCGTTTAAATTTGCAACCATGCTTCATTCCCGAGCAGGTTATGTGACATGAACATTCAAAAGATTGCACCAATTCTACGCCTCCAGTTGATCACTTCCGCCGGTCTTCTTTGTTGTGTGCTGATTGCCGGGCCGAGAAGCGCGTGCGCTGATCCTGTGTCCGACCTCGCCTCGTTCTCAATCTTCGACAAAGTCGATCTGGTGCAACTGGCAAAAACCGACGTGAAGACTGCTCATGGGCCACCAATGGCCAATCCGCGATTTCTCGCAGTGCAAAGTTGTTACGTGGTGCCGGGTTCCCCTGCTCATGAAATGGAAGCGTTAAGGCACTGGAACCCGGTAAGCCATCGCGAGCTGAAAGTGTTTTTGCATTCCGATCTGCCGTCCAACCCAAGCCCTGCCAACTTCGAGAAACTGAAAAATGCGCCCGACACGGCGCCGGTGCGCTCGTTCGTCGCGGCGACTCAGAAGATGAATTCCAATCTTCAACTCAGTAAGGAAGAAGCGCAGAAATTTTCTGCCGCCGGCGGCGGAGAAGCGACAGGAACAGTGCCTGCCGCCGTTGAAGCGTTCTGGGCAAGCGTGCTTACCTCACGAACAAAGGCTTTTGTTTCTGGTGGCATGGCTGCAGAACCACCGTACAACCACGCCGGGCCTTCTATTCGAGCGAGCGATGAAGTGAATGGGCTGTTGCGCGAACAAGACAAGATTCGGCGGCAATTCTCCGGACTGCTCGGCGCGACCGGGATTGGCCGGGGAGCTGGATCATTCGCACCGGATCTTTACTGGGAATTTCTTGACGTAGACAATGACGGGGTCGTGACGCTTGGGGCGTCTTACAGCCGCAGCGGAGCGAGCGGCACGTACCAGGCCGCAGACGTTCTCTATTTCGCGAGCGGCGGTTATTACGTCGCGCTTACGCTTCATCAACTATGGCCTGTGACAGTGGAAGGAAAACCTTCAACCTTGGTGTGGCGTGGCGACATGATTTCGTCTGCCGAATTAGGGTCGCTGCACGGCGTCGAACGGCTGGGCTCGGAATCCGTGATGATGAAAAATATTACTAAAGCCGTTACAGCGTTTCGCCGAGATACCGGGGGAGGCCGGTGAGCAATGAGAATGGTGGCGCTGCGACCGTTTGTTTTCGTTTTACCGGCGTTAATTTTTTTGGCCTCATCGGCGTACTCCGAAGACAGCAGTGGCTCATTTTGGCCATTATCGGGGGAATTCACCGCCGAAGGTACGTACGTTGGGGAAGGTGATGTCGAACGCGGCCGCAAAAACGTCAACGATTTCGATGAGATTGATTCCGACCTTCGTCTCGTCTTAACGCCGCGCACAAAAATTGGGGTTCTACGACTGGGGGCCGAATGGCAGCGTTTCTCATTTGGTTTTCCAGCGGGCACCGCGTTACCCAATACTTTGCAATCCTTCAGCACCATTCTTGGACTGGACATGCAGCTTTCGGATTCGATCATTGTCAGGGCCGAAGGTCAGCCAGGGCTCTATGATTCCGGCTTGGGCCATTTGGATTGGCCCGACTTTAATCTGCCGTTCCTCGTGGGTGGCACTTACATCTTTAGCCCTAACCTGCAGCTTGTTCTGGGCGTGAGCGTTGATGTAGAACGGAAATATCCCGTCATCCCTGCGGCCGGCCTTCGATGGAAGCTCGGACCACAGTGGCTGCTCGACGCCGTCCTACCGATGCCGCGTTTGGAATATGAAATGAACCGTTATCTATCGCTCTACGCGGGCGCAACCTTTAAAGAAGCGAGCTATCGCGTCGACGAGGAATTTGGCGATGCGCACGGAATTCCGCGGCTCAACAATGCGATCGTTACATACAGTGAAGTTCGAACCGGCGCAGGTTTTGACTGGAAAGTCTCGCCCGTCGTGACATTCACCGGAGAAGTCGGTTATCAGCCTTATCGGGATTTCGATTTTTTCCGCGCTGAAGTGCGCTATCACCAAGATGGTGGTGCTCCGTACGGCACAATTTCACTGCACGGCGCATTTTAGAATTTCTAATTCTAACAAGCCGTTTGGTCAGACGCCTTCGCATGTCGTCTAAGATCTCCACTATCGCAGCGACATCAGCGCAGGCTCCGATCCAACGCGCCAATTTCTCGCGTCTCCGGCCAGCGCAGTGCAACCCCGAGCACCACAACAAGCGTTCCAATCCCTCCCGCAACGACCGAGATCACGGGGCCGAACAGCGCCGCAGTGAGGCCCGATTCCAGCGCTCCGAATTCATTCGATGTGCCGATAAAAATGTTGTTTACGGAGGAAACACGCCCGCGCATTTCATCTGGCGTGACCAGTTGAACAATCGAACCGCGGATGATTACGCTCACGCTGTCAAATGCTCCGACGAGACATAGCAGGCCGAGCGATAACCAGAACACTTTCGATAACCCAAATAGAACGGTTGCGACTCCAAACCCGCAGACGCACCAGAGCAGAGCTTTTCCCGCACGCCTCATCGGCCGCAAGTGCGCCACTGCCAACGCGGTAGCAAAAGCACCAATCGCCGGCATCGCGCGCATCCATCCAAGCCCCACAGGTCCAACGTGCAGAATCTGGTCGGCGAAGATTGGCATTAAAGCTGTCGCTCCACCCAATAAAACAGCAAACAAATCCAGTGTGATCGTGGCCAGGATCACTTTTCTGCCAAACACAAAATGCAGCCCGGCAACGAGGCTCTTCCATGTGTTCGCTTCAGAGCGATCTCGAATTTGCTTGCTACGCCGAATCGGACAAACCAGGAGAAAAAATGCAAGGGCACATAGCGCATCCAGCAGATACACGAAGGGAAACCCTAAGTACGCCACCAAAAGCCCGCTCAGAGCTGGACCGACAACGGATCCGATTTGAAAAATGCTGCTATTCCACGTGACGGCATTAGCGAATGCGTCACGCGGAACAAGCGTCGGGAAAAAGGAACTGCGCGCAGCCCAACCAAATGTCCGCGCTGATGCTCCAATAAACAGAAGTAGATAGATGAGCGGAACTGACGCATCATCGAAATGGAACATCGGATGGTGACGCTCGAATAACGCTGCAACTTCCGTGAGGACGCGATTACCCGCGCGCAATGGCGCGAGTTGCGGAATGGAAAGATGTTTAAAGGAAACCAGCGCCAGAGCCAACGACGTAACCGCACTGAGGATCTGCGTAATGAGTATGATGCGTTTTCGACTGACCCGATCGGCCAAATGACCCGCTGGCAGCGATAGAGTGACCACTGGAACTGCGATAGCCAAGCCAACCAAACCCAGCGCGGTGGCTGAATGTGTACGCGCGTAAATCTCCCATTCCACCGCCACCGCGAGCATGAGCCGGCCCGTGATTGAGAGTAAGTTGCCGACTGTAAACAAACTGAAATCGCCGAAGCGGAACGCAGCGTACGGATCGTGCGGTTGCGGTGCACTTTGTGTCGGCAGCGGAACGGCAGGTCGGTTATTGTCCGATGATCGAAAGGACCCAGAATAACTTGAATGCGGCATGCCAGGTGGCGCATGGGTAGTATGCGCACCAGATTTTAGATTGAGCAGGGAAGGTGGCAACCCAGGTGGGGCGATTGATCGCAATCACCTTCAGTAGCTGAAATAAACGGCACCTCCGAAAGGCCCTGTTCGGGCCCCAAAAACGCTGAAAAAACTTGTGGATTTTTCTTCCATTTTCTTCCCGGTATGCCCTAAACTCGGCGCCCTCAAGGCAAAATGGATAACATCATTGAGGCGAGAGAACTGCAGATTGAACGCAAGCATTTCTATGTTGAGCTCCGGGAAAATGAGCGCGGCAGATTCTTGCGTATCACAGAGGAAGCTCACGGCCGCCGTAACAGCATCATCGTGCCCAGCACGGGTGTTGATGAATTTACTGCGACGATAGCTCGAGTTCTTACTAACGGCGAAACGGCCCCAGCATAATTGCACCATTAAGTCAACGGATTGCTCAGGGACTGCCGCACGTTCGGCGAGCTATCCGTTATACCTCGAAGATGAGACGATCCACCTCGTCGCAGACCGTTGACATCGCGGCGCCGGAATTTAGTTTGCGTTGCGTCATTTCCAGTAGCTGCCGCTACTGGTGAGTTATGGTCAGAATACGAAAAGTTGATTTTCGAAAGCCACTCCGACGCGCGGGGAAGCCGCTGCGATCGAAAGCGCGGAAAGCCGCTGTCTCGAAGAGAAGACGGAAGCCCCGTTACGTGTACTACTTCGGCGATGGCCACGCTGATGGAACGGGGGCTATGAAACCGCTGCTGGGCGGCAAAGGTGCAAATCTCCACGAAATGACTCGCATCGGTTTACCAGTGCCGCCGGGATTCACAATTACGACGGAGGTTTGCAGTTATTTCTACGCTCATAACCGTTCTTACCCGCCGCAATTGGAGGCACAAGTCACGGAGGCAATGACCAAAGTCGAAGCATCCAGTGGAAAAAAATTTAGCGATAAAGAGCGGCCTCTACTCGTCTCGGTGCGCTCCGGCGCGCGCGATTCCATGCCCGGAATGATGGACACAATTCTCAATCTCGGGATGAACGACGAAGTGGTAGAGATCATCGCGAAGAAAACGAACAACGCGCGATTTGCCTGGGATTCTTATCGGCGATTTCTTCAGATGTACGGTGATGTTGTGATGGGAGTGCAAAAACGGCCGGGCGAAGACCATGAACCGTTCGAAGCAGTGATCGAGCGCCTGAAAGATGAGCGCTACGGTAAACACGATTTTCCCGACGTGCGATTGACTGTCGCAGATTTGAAAGAGCTTGTGCAGCGCTTCAAGGCTTTGATTACCGAGCGCACCGGAAGATCTTTCCCTCAGCGGCCAGACGAACAACTATGGGGCGCGATTGGCGCAGTATTCGGTTCATGGATGAATGATCGCGCCATAGTTTATCGGCGTAAGTACGGCATTCCTCAAGAGTGGGGAACAGCGGTGAACGTTCAGACGATGGTGTTTGGAAACATGGGCAATACCAGCGCAACCGGAGTCGCATTCACCCGCGACCCAGCTACCGGCGAGAAGGTTTTCTACGGCGAATACCTCATCAACGCACAGGGCGAAGATGTGGTCGCTGGCGTGCGCACGCCCCGTCCAATTGCCGATTTGACGAGAGAAATGCCTGCTGCGCATAGCGAGTTGATGAAAGTGCGCGCCATCCTTGAACGCCACTTTAAGGATATGCAGGACCTCGAATTCACGGTCGAAGATAATCGGCTTTACATCTTGCAGACTCGAAACGGCAAACGCACCGGTCATGCGGCGGTGCGTATAGCCGTCGATATGGTCGTTGAAAAATTGATAACAAAAAAAGACGCTGTCCGCCGTGTTCCAGCCGATTCGCTGTCACATCTCCTCGCACCAGTCTTCGATCGGCAGTCTGTGCAGAACGCAAAGAAGATTGGTAGCGGCCTAGCTGCCGGACCGGGCGCAGCGTGCGGGCACGTCGTCTTTAGCGCAGAGGAGGCCGTGGTTCGTGCCGACCGGGGCGAAAAGGTCGTGCTCGCCCGGATTGAAACGTCTCCCGAAGATCTGCGCGGCATGATCGCAGCCGAAGGGATTCTCACGTCGCGCGGCGGTGTCTCTTCCCACGCGGCATTGGTTGCTCGGCAAATGGGCAAGGTGTGCGTGTGTGGCGCGACCGGGATCCGCATCAATTATCACGAAGGCACACTCAGCGCGAACGGCACGACGTTGAAGCGCGGCGATTACATCTCCATCGATGGCACAGTCGGTCAGGTTTTCGCCGGAGAAGTCGCTACGGCGCCGTCAGAGATTATTCAGGTGCTCGTCGATGGTTCGCTCGATGCGAAGAAGAGCGTCACGTATCAGGAGTACGCGAAATTAATGAAGTGGGCCGACGACTTTCGCATCCTTGCTGTTCGCACAAATGCAGATACGCCTGAGCAAGTCAAAAACGCTGTAGCATTCGGCGCTGAAGGTATCGGACTCTGCCGCACAGAGCACATGTTCTTTGAAGGCGACCGGATCGACGCGATGCGGGAGATGATTCTCGCAGGCACACAGGATGAGCGGGCGCGAGCACTGGCGAAATTACTGCCATATCAACGAGAGGATTTTATTGGCATTTTCACGGCATTAAACGGCTTGCCTGCTACAATCCGGCTTCTCGATCCGCCGTTGCACGAATTTCTCCCCGCCGACCACGCGCAGCAGAACGAACTCGCGAATAAACTCGGCGTGCCGGTGGATCAAATTGCCCGCCGCGTGCACGAGCTGCACGAGTTCAATCCCATGCTCGGCCACCGCGGGTGCCGTCTCGGAATCACTTTTCCTGAGATATCGGAAATGCAGGCACGTGCGATTTTCGAAGCCGCAGCGGAAGTGCAAGGCAAGGGCATCAAGGTTCATCCTGAAATCATGATTCCGCTAGTGGGCTTCCCGCGTGAATTAAAACTGCAGATCGAAATCGTGCGGCGAATCGCTGGCGAAGTTGCGAAGGAGAGAGGCACAAGATTCAAATATCTCGTCGGGACCATGATCGAGATCCCGCGAGCCGCCCTCGTTGCCAATCAAATCGCGCGTGACGCTGAGTTCTTCAGTTTCGGGACAAACGATCTGACACAGACCACACTGGGAATGAGTCGAGACGATTCCGGTACCTTTCTGCCCGCCTACACTGAGCTTGATATCATCGAGACCAATCCATTCGCGTCAATCGATCAAAAAGGAGTTGGGCGCTTGATGGAAATCACCCGCGATCTCGGCCGGAAGACGCGGCCTGACATCAAAATGGGAATTTGTGGCGAACACGGCGGCGAACCCAACAGCGTCAAATTCTGTCACCACCTCGGTCTCGACTACGTCAGTTGCAGTCCTTTTCGAATTCCAATTGCGCGGTTGGCAGCGGCCCAGGCAGCGCTCGAGAGTTGAAGCGCTCTCGGCGTTTTGTAGTCTGTCACGATGCAGGTGTGCAAAGAAATGACTGACATCGATGCGTTCGCGCGCCGTCACATCGGCCCGAGCGGGGAGGAAATTCGGGCTATGTTATGCGAGCTAGGCTTTGAACATCTGGATGCACTCACCTACCAGACGGTTCCGAAAAATATTCGTTTTGATCGGCAACTGAATCTGCCGGAACCGAAATCGGAAACCGAAGCTTTGGCTGAGCTGCGGGCGATTACGACGAAGAACAAAATCGCGCGCTCGTTTATCGGAGCGGGCTACTACGACTGCATCACGCCATCGGTCATTCAGCGAAACATTCTCGAGAATCCGGGGTGGTATACCGCTTATACACCTTACCAGGCCGAAATCGCGCAAGGCCGGCTGGAAGCGCTGCTGAATTTCCAGCAGATGATCATCGACCTCACCGCGTTGAACATTGCAAACGCATCGTTGCTGGATGAAGCGACGGCCGCGGCTGAAGCAATGGCGCTCTGTCACGCAGCTGTTACAAATCGCAAGACCTTCTTCGTCGCCGACAATTGTCATCCTCAAACGATTGCCGTAGTACAAACCCGCGCGAAGCCGCTCGGGATTGAGGTCAGAATCGGCGATTACTCACGATTGGAATTTGACGAAACAATTTTCGGCGCGCTGGTTCAATATCCGGCGAACGATGGCGCGATAAACGATTATGCCGAGTTCGTCCAAGAGGCACACAAGGTCGGCGCGCTGGTGGTTGTCGCGGCAGACATCCTTGCTCTCACATTGCTCAGGCCGCCGGGCGAATTTGGCGCGGATGTCGCTGTCGGCAACACGCAACGGTTTGGAGTCCCGCTGGGATTTGGCGGGCCCCACGCAGCTTATTTCGCCACGCGGGACCAATTCAAGCGTCACATGCCAGGCCGACTTGTTGGCGTGTCACACGACGCCGAAGGCAATCCAGCGTATCGCCTCGCATTACAAACGCGCGAGCAACACATCCGCCGTGATAAAGCGACGAGCAACATCTGCACAGCACAGGTCCTGCTCGCCGTGATTGCATCCATGTATGCGGTTTATCATGGCCCTAAAGGATTGCGCGCGATCGCCGAACGCGTTCACAAATTAACAAGCCAACTCGCAAACGATCTATCTGGTCTTGGCTGCACAATCACGCACGACAACTTTTTCGACACCATCCGCGTTGAAGTCGAATCCAGTGAAGCCATTTTGGAGCACGCGGCTAAAGCGGGCTGCAATCTGCGAGCACTCGGCACGCAGGCAGTTGGCATTTCATTCGACGAGACAACAACGGCACGCGACATTGAAGTGTTGATGTCGATTTTTCGCGGTACGCTCGTCCGCGATCTCGCTGATGAAAAGATTGGCGAAGCGCCGCTGCGAATTCCGCCATTTGCGATCCGTACCTCGCCGTTTCTCACTCATCGCATCTTTAACACGCATGATACCGAGACAGAAATGCTGCGTTACTTGAAGAAGCTCGAGTCGCGGGACTTGTCGCTCACGACCTCTATGATTCCGCTGGGCTCATGCACGATGAAGCTTAATGCAACCGCGGAAATGTTTCCGCTCTCATGGCCTGAAATTTCGAAATTACATCCGTTCGCTCCGGTCGAACAGGCAGCAGGTTATCTGGAAATTTTTCAGCAGTTGGAAGACTGGCTCGCCGAGATCACCGGCTTCGCGGCCGTTTCATTGCAACCGAATGCCGGATCACAGGGCGAATTCGCCGGCCTGCTGGCGATTCGGGAATATCACGGTTCGCGCAGCGAAGCCCATCGCAATGTTTGTCTCATCCCGACGTCGGCACACGGCACTAATCCCGCCAGCGCGGTGATGGCCGGGTTCAAAGTTGTATCAGTCGCATGTCTGAAAGACGGCGATATCGATCTCGCCGATCTGCGTGCCAAAGCAGACGAACACGCACGGGACCTCGCCGCGCTGATGGTCACTTATCCCTCAACGCACGGCGTCTTCGAGCCGACGATTCGCGAAATATGCGACATCGTCCATGCGCACGGCGGACAGGTTTACATGGACGGCGCAAACTTGAATGCGCAAGTTGGTCTTTGCCGGCCGGGCGATTACGGCGCTGACGTTTGCCATCTAAACCTGCACAAAACTTTTTGTATTCCGCACGGCGGTGGTGGACCAGGTGTTGGACCGATCGGTGTCGCCAAACATCTTGTTGAGTTTTTGCCGACACGTTTTTCAATCGGCAGTCGGCGATCGCCAATCGGCAATCGTGTCGGTCAGGTTGCGGCTGCTCCCTGGGGAAGCGCCAGCATTCTGACCATTACATGGATGTACATCCGGATGATGGGCGCTGAAGGATTGAAACGAGCAAGCGAAGTGGCAATTCTAAATGCAAATTATATGGCCAAACGACTCGACGCGTACTTTCCGGTGTTATTCAAAGGGAAGCACGGCTTGGTCGCGCACGAATGCATCATTGATCTCCGCCAATGGAAAAACGTTGGTCTTGAAGTTGAAGACGCAGCGAAACGTTTGATGGACTACGGCTTTCATGCGCCCACCATTTCGTGGCCGGTAGGAGGGACGATGATGATTGAGCCCACAGAGAGCGAAGCGAAACACGAGCTTGATCGTTTCTGCGATGCGATGATTTCGATCCATGCCGAAATGAAAGCAATCGCTGACGGAAAACAGGACCAAAAGGACAATCTGCTCAAAAACGCGCCACACACCGCGCGTCAGATCGCATCCGACGAATGGGAGCACCGGTACTCGCGCGAACAGGCAGCTTTCCCTGCTCCATGGACATGCGAACACAAATTCTGGCCAGCGGTCGCCCGAATCGACAACGTCTATGGCGATCGCAATTTATTCTGCTCCTGCCCGCCGATAGAAGAATTTGATGAAAAATAGCTGGCGAACGCGTACTCTTCTAAAACTCCTTCGGTGCCCAAACGGAAGCTGCGACAAGACGTTTCGTTGAAACGCGTGCGCTACCCTTCCGGCGCGAGTTCAGGAGCGGCGACGACGCGTGTGGGGACGAGGCGTAACGCGCTGCCATTTGTTTCCTCGCCAGCTGCGGCTGCAGCTTCGTGATACTCGGCGTCGCTGTTCACTTGCCAAAGATCGTAAAGCTTCGCGTCAGCCAGAATGTTCTCCACGCACAACATTGCTGTCATCATCGCATGGTCCTGATTGTTGTATTTATGCATTCCATTGCGTCCGACGAGATGGAGGTTGGGGTAACACTTCTCCAGTTCGTGACGAATGATCTCCACGTTTTGCGCGTAATCGTCATCGTAAACCGGATATGCCTTCTTCTGGCGAACGACGCAGCCATCGATGAAGTCGCCTTCCTTTGCCAGTCCAATCTGAATCAGTTCCCGCTTTGCAAGAGCGATCAGATCGATATCGGTCGAATCCCAAAGGCCGTCGTGTTCGAAGCAGAAATACTCGAGCCCGTAACATACTTTGTCGGGTTCCGGAACCATCTCCGGCGACCATGAACGAAAGTTTTGAACCCGGCCAACCTTGACGCTCGGATCGTGAATGTAGATCCAGTTGTCATCGAACATCTGACGGTCTTTCAAGATCAACATCACGGTCAGAAAATCGCGATATTTCAGACTTTCAGCCGCGCGTCTGGTTTGGTCGCTCACAGCGGGCGACAAACCGCGCACGAGTCCTTGCATTGGCGCAGATGAAATGACGTGTTCGGCTTCGACAGCGTGCAACTCGCCCCGTCGATCTTTGTATCCAACGGTCCAACTGCCAGACGCCCTATCATATGAACAGTGGGTGACCCTGCAATCCATCTCAAGTCCGCCGCCGAGCGCTGTCATCTTTTCCGCGCACGCCTGCCACATCATGCCAGGACCAAGGCGGGGATAGCGAAACGAATGAATCAGCGTCTTGATGACTTTGCTGCGGTCCCCGTTATAATGCTGAGGGATAAGCGCGTTCTTGATTGCGCTTCCTAATGAAAGACCTTTGATCCTCTGCGCGGCCCAGTCGGCAGAGATTTCCCTGCAGTTCATTCCCCAAACCTTTTCCGTGTAGCTCTTGAAGAAAGTATTAAACAGACGTTTTCCGAACTGATTGCTCACCCACTCTTCAAAATTCCGCGGATTTCGAACCGGGAACAGACGCGCTTTCAACCAAGATAGAATGCAAAGTGTAGACTTGAAGACGCCAAGCTTCCGCAGCGCTTCAATTGGCTTGAGCGGATAGGAAAAGAATTTGCCTCCATAAAAAATCCGCGAGGAACGCGGGCGAATGAGCATGTCGTTGGGCAGAATTTCTGTCCATAAATCCTCAACCGCCTTCGATTTCGAGAAGAAACGGTGCCCACCAATGTCGAAGTGGAATCCTTTATAGCTCACCGTTCGGGAGATGCCGCCGACATAAACGGGATCGGCTTCCAAAACCACAACCTTGAGATCGCTCTTGGAAAGCAAATAGCCAGCCGTAAGACCTGCTGGACCTGCACCGATTATGACTACCTTTGCGTTCATCTTCTGCTACGCGACCCAATTTCCCCGGGTGAAATTCCATATGTACCAACCCTGTAGGCACAGGCCCGCAGCGCTGACCAGCGCTACAGCCGCCGCCCCTGTTGTCCGCACCCACAGTGGCGGCGGGCGAAATTGGCGCAGAAAGTTCAGCAATGCCAGTACGATTAAAGCGTACGCGCAGAACTCGTATCGAAGCATACTTTCCATATCCACGGAGGCGACTCCGCTCACCGAGAGGTAATAAACCACGACCGCGCAGAAATAGATCCCGAAGCGTATCGGCAGGCCGGCGCGGTGCCGAATCGCTCCAGTCGATTCACAAACCGCAATGGCGAGGAAAAGCACTGCGCCGAGTGTCATGGATAGCTGACTTGCTTCAGTGGGATCATTGAGCGCGGGAACGAGACAGCGGTAACTGTTGGGCCTAAACACTGCAAGGTAATCGGGCACGATGCCCCAACCAGCCGCCTGCGTGAGCATGTAAAGGTCCCAGTGACCCCATTTCAGTTGGCAGTAAGCAAAGAATGCAATCGCCCCGGACGCTGCAATGACCGCCAAGCCAACAGCCGCACTGTTCTCTCGAACCCAAGTTCCCGGCTTGAACAAACCGCGCCATCCAGTACGGCAAACCGAGCACACCACAGGAAAAGCGGCGCACACAATTCCGATAATTCGGGTCGCGGACATGACAATCCCGTGCACAGCAGCTAACACTCGCGCCGCACGTCCCTCGGCGGTGCTCCAATATATGAATCCGAACAGGGCCATCAGAAACAGAGACTCCGAATAGCCGACGACTAAAAAGAACGCTGCCGGGTTTGTGAAAATTAACAGTGTGCCGCAAGTCTGAAGCGCCGGCGGAACAGTCCAGCGCCTGCAAAACAGAAGGAAATAGGTCCAAAAACCCCACGTGGCAAGCTGGGCCGTGATCAATAGAGCAGTACGCGCGCTAAGATTGAATGCATGCCGAACTAGCGCGGCAATTGCCGGATATGCTGGAAAAAACGCGACGTTCGAGACCTCCATGACCTTATGATCGATCGGCGGGACAACAGTCTGGTATCCGCGATCCATAATATTCCTGAACCAATAGCTATCATGTTGGATTAGCGCAGCGTACCGTTGCGTGACCGGTTCTTCTGGAGCAAGCAGAGCCACCGCGATCACGAGCTGCAAAAGCGTGATGGCAAATCCGGCGAGTAGGGGCGTGACGAAACCTGACAGGCGGGTCATAGATGATAATCGCAGAAGGCGGTGACTCTGCGCGCGAACCCTGAATAACGATAAGCTCGGCAAAATTGCGAGTTCACAAAAATTTCGATATAAGCAGCATCGGGATGCATGTATTCCAGCTGATTTCAGTAGCTAGATTGGACGGCGACCGCGAATTCTTTATTCTCACGCTCTTCTGGAGAGCTTCATCAGTGCTGGTGCGTCAAGAGAACTACCCCATCCCACTGAGACCATCACGAGCCAGCGACGAGGAGCACGATCTCGCCTTTTGGCGGATGCGCGTTGTAATGTGCAAAAAGGTCCGCTGCGGTGCCACGGCGGAATTCTTCAAATTTCTTCGTCATCTCGCGCGCGACGCACAGTTGTCGGTCTGGCATGATCTGAATGCAAGCCTCAAGCGTTTTTACCAGCCGATAGGGTGACTCGAAAAAAATGGAGGTGCACTCGCGTTTGCTTGCTCGGCAAAGTTCGCGCTCGCGCCGGCCGCTTTTCACCGGAAGAAATCCACGAAACGAAAATCTCTCAGCCGAGAATCCTGACCCGAGCAAAGCGGTAAGGATCGCCGACGGCCCGGGAATGATCGTGAACGGCAGTTCGTGTTCGATGCAGGCGCGAATGAGTCGTAACCCCGGATCAGACAGTCCGGGCGTGCCTGCATCAGTAATGAGCGCGACTTTCTCGCTTCGCGCAAGCCGTTGGACCAACTCTGCCGTGCGCGCCGCTTCATTATGTTCATGATAGCTAAGAAAAAACTTCTTGATTCCGAAATGCTTTAGCAACAAGCCGGAATGCCGGGTGTCTTCTGCCGCCACAACGTCCACACTTCTAAGGACCTCGAGTGCGCGCAAAGTAATATCCGCCAGGTTGCCGATCGGCGTCGCTACAAGGTAGAGCATTTGCTACAATCGGTTGAAACGCGGCATCACGCCATCGCCGGCATTAAACCTGGCAGCGTCCACGACTGAAACGATTCTTCCTGTCGCGATAGAGTTTTACCAACCCAAAACCTTCGCAAAAACTAGAGGCGCAACGATCGTGGCATCAGATTCAACGACGAATCGTGGAGTATCAACGCTCAGTTTTCCCCAGGTGATCTTCTCGTTGGGTACTGCGCCGGAGTATGAGCCGAAGCTGGTCGTAGAATCACTGATTTGGCAAAAATAACCCCACTCCGGAACTGGCATGCTGCCCACGTCTTGGTTCAGCATCGGCACGACGCAAATTGGAAAATCGCCCGCGATGCCACCGCCGATTTGGAAGAAACCTATCGACGCATTCCTGGATGTCTCGCGATACCAGGTTGCGAGCTCAATCATGTATTCGATTCCGGAGCGAACCGCCTGCACATTCTTGATCGCTCCGGTGATGCAACGCGCAGCGAAAATATTTCCGAGAGTTGAATCTTCCCAGCCGGGCACAAATAATGGAAGATCTTTGTGCGCGGCAGCAACCATCCAGCTATCAGTGGGATCGATTTCGTAAAATTGTTTCAGCCGGCACTCTCGCAGAATTTTGTAAAGAAACTGGTGGGGGAGCTTTCTCTGGTTGTTTTCGGAAGCGGCAACCCATTCATCGAGCACGACGCGTTCGATTCGTCGCATCGCTTCCTCCTCCGGAATGCAAGTATCAGTCACGCGATTGAGGTGCCGACTTAACAGTTCCCGCTCTTGTTCCGCATTTAGCTCCCGATAATTAGGAATGCGCTCGTATTTGCTGTGCGCGACAAGGTTGAAGAGGTCTTCTTCCATGTTTGCACCCGTGCAAGTAATGGCGTGCAGCTTGTCACGGCGAATCATTTCGGCGAGCGAAACGCCCAACTCAGCTGTGCTCATCGCGCCCGCGAGAGTAATCATCATCTTTCCGCCACGCTCGAGATGGGCGATGTAGGCGTCGGCTGCGTCTTTCAACACCGCCGCGTTGAAATGGCGGTAATTCCGCTCAATGAACTCGCTGATGCTGCCCATTTTCAGATCATCAACTTGGCATTGGAGTTGTTATTTTTGATGCAAAATTTCCAGTGCACCAGTCAAGAGTTAATTGCATCTTTTTGAAGTTACCTACGGAATCGCGGCAAAAATCTGGGACGCGAGGATGTTGGGCATGACGCCGAGCAGAACAACTGCTGCGGCAAGCGCGCCGACCGTACCTTTCTGCACAATATCAGATGATGTACGATCATGCAGCAGTGCCATTGACGGTTCTTCAACAAAAATCGCTTTCAACACAAGAAGGTAATAATAGAGCGAGACGAAACTGCCGACTAGTCCCAGCACGACCAGCCAGAGAAGCCCTTGGCCTCCTGCAGCATGCAATGCAGCGCTAAATAAATAGAATTTTCCAAAAAATCCGGCCAGCGGAGGAATGCCTGCGAGCGACAACATAAAAACCGCCATGCATCCAGCGAGCACCGGCGATCGAGACACCAACCCGGAAAAATTTGAAAGGTCGTCTCCTCCGGTTTCGCGTCTTACCACGCCAACAACAGCAAATGCCCCAACGAGTGTAACAGCATAGATTGTTGTGTAGAACAAGGCTGCGGAAAAGCCGTCGCGACCGCCAGTCACGAATCCGATCAGCGTATAGCCGGCGTGGGCGACGGCGGAGTAGGCAAGGAGTCTGCGTACGTTCGATTGCGCAAGCGCAACCAGGTTACCGATTACGATCGAAAACGCCGAAAGCGCCGCTAACAAGGGTGACCAACCAGCGAGCATTGCATGCCAACCGGCGTTACCGTGCACAGGCGCAAACCCCACCAGCACGATTTTTCCGAGCACAAGGAACGACGCTACCTTCGACCCTGAAGCGATAAATGCCGCGCTCGGTACAGGCGCACCTTGATAGGCATCCGGCGCCCAAAGATGAAACGGCGCGGCAGCAATCTTGAAGGCGAAGCCGACCAGGGTCATCACGATCCCAACCGCAAGTAATGGTTGCACCGCTGTCGTGGCCAGCTTGTGCGCGATCGCCTCCAGACTAGTCGTCCCCGATATACCGTAAAGAAGACTGATCCCGAAAAGTGTGAATGCGCTCGATGTGCTCCCGAACAGAAAGTATTTCAGACCTGCCTCGACGGAGCGGACATCCAACTTAGCAAACGCAACCATCACGTAGAGTGATAGACCTAGTAGTTCGAGTCCGATAAAAATCATGAGCAACTCCTCACTTCCTACGAGCAACATCAGGCCGACTGTTGCCAAAAGAATGATGGCGAGATATTCGCCAAAGTGAGGGTGTGACCTCTCTGCGTGCGTCAGGAGCACCGTAAAGAATGCAAGCGTCAGGCAAATGATTTTGAAAAGCGACGTGAGTGGCGAAAGGACGAGCATTCCGCCGAAAAGGGTCGCATCGCGGGGCAGCATCAGAATGGCCGCGATGGCAATAATTAATCCAAACAGGGCGACGAATACGCACGTGGAACCCGCGCGTCTCACCGTGAGGCTTATGGAAAGCACAACCAGCGCCGTGAAAACCACTATGGCTTCAGGAGAAGCCAGTTTAAGAAGCTCGAGATATTCCATTCGGACCGGATTGCATTGCGAGTACGTCGCACTGGATTGCAGCCGCGCGATCGTGCACTGCCAAACCAAATTCGGTTGCTGCACTCATTTCAAAAATCTCATCGTCTCGACCGCGGGCACGATGCGATCGAGCAACAGTCTTGGGTAAATCCCGACGGCGAACGTGGTAATCATCAGCATCCAAGCGCCGATTTTTTCCGGAATCGTGACGCATTGTTTTTCGTTCCAATCTCGGTCGAGCACCACGCGGCCTTCCTGGATGGCGACCTTCGAAGGTTGATCACCGAAGAAAGAAAGTTTTAGCGCTCGCAATGTGAACGCAGCGACCAGTACCATCCCCGCGCCCCCGATCCAAACGGCAAATGGATATGCTTTCCATGCACCGATGAGAATCGTAATTTCAGCAGCGAATCCACTAAACCCCGGTATGCCCATTGATGCAGCCGCCGCGATAATAAAGGTGAATGCTGCGAATGGCAGCGCTCGACTTAGATTCATGCCTGCGAGAGCGTCAAGGTCCCGTGTGTGTGTGCGCCGATAAATCATGCGGCCTGCCACGGCGAACAGCAGGGCCGCAATCACACCGTGCGAAAACATTTGCAACACAGCACCGGAAACCCCGAGCGCGTTAGCCGTTGCAAAACCGAGTAGGACAAAACCCATGTGGCTCACGCTCGAATACCCGATCACAAACTTAAGGTCGCGCTGGCGAAGGGCCACCGCCGCCGCATAGACAATTCCGATTAGACCGAGGACAGCAATCCACTTGCTCCACATTTGAAATCCCTGCGGGAAAAGGTTCATCGCGACGCGAAGACCGGCATAAGAACCGAGTTTCATTACAATCCCCGCTAGCAACATCGAACCCGCAGTCGGAGCAGCAGCGTGACCGGTCGGTGCCCATGTGTGCAGAGGCCAAATACCGGCTAGCACAGCGAACCCTAGAAACAGCACCGGAAAGGCCCACGATTGCAGTTGGGGCGAAAACTGAAATTGCGAGAGCTCATTCAGATCCAGCGAGCCTGCACTCACATAGGCGATCAGTATTCCAACGAAAACGAACATGCCGCCGAAAAAGGAATACAGCGTGAGCTTCATGGCGCCGTATTCCTTGTTGGTCGACCCAAAGATGGCGATGAGAAAATATTTTGGCACGATCACCAGCTCGTAGAACACAAACAGCAAAAACAGATCGGCGCTGAGGAAGACGCCGTAGCAGCCGGCCACTACCAACAGCAACCAAAAGAAGAATTCGTTCTGCCGATTATCGACGTCCCATGAGAACAACACTGTGCTTACCGCTGAAATGCCAGTGACAACAACCATTGTCAGGCTGATACCATCGATCGCCAGATGATAATTCATCCCGAGTGCCGGGACCCATGGCACGAGCAGAACGGTCGTGAAGTGTGCAAGATCCGCAATCGGGGTGCCAACGAAAACAATGACGCTTAACGCCAAATCCGCAATCGCAGTAAGCAGCGCGACCCAGCGCGCAGACCCGCGCGGCAAAAGGAGCGACAACACCGCTCCTCCAAACGTAATGTAAATCGTCGAGGCGATCATGCGCGTTTACGCACGCGATAGCGTGTCGGCTTCTGCCGCCCATGAAATTCGATTTCGCGCTGCGGGTCTTCTATGTTGACATGTTTTGTCTGCACGCCGTAGGGCCTGGCGATGTCGGAATCGACGTTCCGGCTAGGAATCCAGCGGATCGATTGGGAAATGGGCTCGACTGGAACGACCTTTTTGTTCATCGGTGATGAATCTCACCCAAGCAGACGCGCCATCTGAAGGACGGTCGTATTGAAAATGTTGAACATGAATTGCGGCACGATTCCGAGGGCAAACATGAGCAACGTCACAGGAACAATGACGATTTTTTCTCTTCGGAAGAGATCGGGTAACGCACTGCAACTCTCTGCAAGTGGTCCGCTGAAGAGAAGTTGCATCATCCGCATGAAAACGATTGCTGTTACTAAAAGCCCAATCACAGCAACAGCCGTGAACACTGCCGCCAACGCAAATGAGCTCTTGAAGATCAGAAACTCGCCAATGAATCCGTTCAAGCCTGGCAAACCAAGGGAAGAAAACATGGCGACACTCATCCAGCCGCAGAGCAGCGGTGCCCGCTGCATCAACCCGCCGAAATCGTCGATGCCGCGTTGGCCGCGGCGTTGTTCCAATAATCCGACGAAGTAGAAGAGTGTGGCGGCGGTGATGCCGTGATTGAAAATTTGCATAAACACCCCGCTTAGCGCTGCCTGCGTATCGATGCTCGCAACAGCAGCGGGTGAGGCGGCTATGGCAAAAAGACCAAGCATGCAGTAGCCGAGGTGGTTAATCGATAAGTAAGCAATCATTCGTTTCAAATCGCGCTGTACCCATGCTGCCAGTGGAGCGAAGACGATCGAGCAAACCACCAGCGCAAGCAGCCACGGACCGATGACCCTGATTTGGTTAGGGAACAACGGCAACAACAGACGCACGAAGCCGTAAACGCCCATTTTTGAAAGCACACCGGTCAGCACCATCGACACACCAATCGGCGCAGTTTGATAGGCGTCAGGCAGCCAGGTGTGAAAGGGAAACAGCGGCACCTTTACAGCCAAACCAAGAAAAATTCCCGCAAACGCAAGCCACGCGATATTTCCCGTCAGCAAGCCGCTTTTTCCAAGACTTGCGAGCGTCGCAAAGTCGAATGTTCCTTTGGCGAAATAAATTCCGAGGAACGAAAGCAACATGGCTACGCTTCCGAGAAAGGTGTAGAGGAAGAATTTGGTCGCGGCCCGGTCGCGGTTCTCACCACCCCAGATTTTGATGAGCAGAAAACCGGGCATCAGGCTCATCTCATAAAACAAAAACCAGAGAACGAAATTTTGTGCCGTGAATGTGCCGTATAACGCAGACTGCATGACCAGCATCGTTGCGTAAAACCCGCGGCCTCGGTCTGGAGCGTGTTCTGCAAGGAAAGCGAACGGAATAATCAGCGATGTAAGCAATACAAGCAGCAGGCTCAATCCATCGACACCTATCAGATATTCAGCGTTAATCGCGGGAATCCAGGCGTGGCGCTCGACAAATTGGAGTCCAGTTGCTGTCGTATCGAAATTTCGCCAGAGCGCGACAGCGCATCCGACGGAGACAATATTAAAGATTACCGCGATTGGCCGGCTATTCGCCAGCGGCCATATCCACACTGCTACTGCGCCGAGCAGCGGAATCAAAATAATCGCCGTGATTAACTCAACCATGCGTACAGAAGCAGCAGCGCCAGCATGCCAACAGCAATCACCCCGAGATAAAGTTGAATTTGTCCAGAGTGCGCGGCAGACAAGCGCCTGCCCAGACCGCGAGTGCGAACCGCGGTTTCATCGACCCCCGCATTGATTCCACGCTTGTCGACTCCGGCTGTAAGGATTCCAAAAACCTGGCCGATCGCGCCCAAGCCGCGCACCAAGCCGTCCCAAAAATAACGATCCATCCAGTCGGAAAAACGCGAACTCCCCCTCGCCAAAGCGATAATCGTTAGCGCGTACAGCTCATCGATGTACATCTTGTTTGCGAGGAACCGGAAGAGCCACGGTTGCGCGTATTCGAGCGGATCAATGGCCGCAGGCCGATCTCGATCCCGCGTACCAGCCTTTCGATAAAACCAAACACCCAAAGCGATACCAGCTCCGACAAGTGCCACCGAAGCGAAAAGCACCGGCTGAATCAAACGCGCCAACTCGAAATGAGCGGATTCGCCGGTGAGATAACCATCCAGCAATGGCCACGCGGAAGTAAGTACGACGCTCAACAAGACTGTGCCAATCGCCAGCACGATTAACGGCATAGTCATCACAGACGGACTTTCGTGGGCCTGTTCGGCAGCGGTGCGGCGATTACCGAAAAACACGTAGATGATTTGCCGCGTCATGTAGAGCGCCGTGAGAACAACCCCCGCGAGCATTAGGTAATAGGGGGTATGCGAGCGCGGCCACTGCGCTGTGGCGTGAAGAATGTCCTCCTTTGTCCAGCCGCCAGAGAAGAAGAGCGGAACGCCGCTAAGCGCCATCATGCCGATCGTATACGTTCCGAATGTCACCGGCATGAGGTGCCTTAGACCGCCCATTTGGCGAATGTCCTGTTCTCCATGGCATCCATGGATTACCGAGCCGGAACCGAGGAACAGAAGTGCCTTGAAAAATCCGTGGGCAAGCAAATGCATGATGCCCGCGGCAACACCCCCTACACCTAACGAAACCATCATCAAACCAAGCTGTGATACGGTTGAATACGCAAGGATCCGCTTGATGTCCGACTGCGCTACGGCAATGAGCGCAGCCATCAGTGCTGTCGTGACCCCGATCCAAACGACGACGGTCAGAGAAGACGTCACACCCTTGATCGCGCCTAACGAAAACAAGGGATAAACGCGCGCGACGAGAAACACGCCCGCTGCGACCATGGTAGCCGCATGGATCAGTGCGCTGACCGGCGTCGGGCCCTCCATGGCATCAGGTAGCCAGACGTGCAGCGGGAACTGTCCGGACTTGCCGACCGCGCCGCAAAAAATCAGAAGCGCAATGAATGTGGAGCTTACGCCAAGAATCGCGAGGCCAGCACTTTCAAGGCAGCCGCGTCCCCCATCGTAGAAGAGCAATGTGCCGCTGCGATTATAGAGCCACAGCATTCCGAGAAAGAATCCCATATCGCCGATACGGGTGGTGATGAATGCTTTTTTTGCGGCCGCTGCAGCGCTGGGTCTCTCAATCCAGAAACCGATCAGCAAATACGATGCAAGCCCGACGAGTTCCCAAAACATGAAAAGAAGAAGCAAACTGTTCGCGATCACCAGGCCAAGCATCGCCCCGGAGAAGAATGACAGATACGCAAAGAAACGGGTGAAGTCTTTATCCTTTGCCATGTAGCCGACGCTGAAGATGAAGATACAAAGACCAACCAGGCAGATCATCAGCAGCATCGCCGCGCCGAGCGGATCGAGAACAAATCCGAGCCGCAATGTTTGGTCGCCAAAAGTGAACCATGTGAAATTATGGATCTCCCGGAAGCCTCTGGTTTGTAGAGTCGACACGAATGCGACGATTGACAGTGCAAGCGCGGTTACCTGTCCAACGATGGCCAGCATTGCCGCAGTTTTGCGCCGCGATTTTGCCAGATTCAAGATCACGACAGCTGCCGCAAATGGCAGCGTCGGCAACAGCCAGAGATTACTCGCGATCCCTGAATTCATCCTTTGAGCTGGTCGAATTGATCGACGTTCGTAGTCCTATAATGGCGGTAAACGGCGATCACCATCGCCAAGCCAACTGCGGCCTCCGCGGCGGAGATAGCGATTGAAAAGATGGCGATCATAACGCCCGTTGCCGGGTGGGGTGGCGGAGCAAAACGCCAGAATGCAATGAAATTCAAATTCGCAGCAGCAAGCATCATCTCAATTCCGATGAGAATGAAAATTGCGTGGCGCCGACTCAACGTGGCGAGCAGGCCGATGGAAAACAAAGCCGCAGAAACGATCACGAAAGCTTGGAGCGTAGTTGTCATCGTTTTTCATCCATCACGAGCACAAGCGCACCAATCAGTGCGGCAGTAAGCAAAACGCCAACGCATTGCAACGGCCACACATAACCGGTCATCAAGGTTTCGCCGATCCTTCTAACTGTGAGCACGCGAACGTGCGTTGTGACGATCGCGAGCGATGGCGTTTTGACAATCGCCCAGCTCAGACCCCCAAACACCGCAAGAGCGATGACAACACCGCTCCATTGAAAACCGCGGTGCTCTCTTAAGTCGCGCTGCGTCAGTAGAATGGTAAAAACGACCAGTACCGCCACTGCGCCGATATAGATGAAAATCAAGGCGAGTCCGACGAACTCCGCACCCAGGAGGAAAAAGAAGGAGGCTATTCCAACCAAGACCAATACAAAACAAAGGGCGGCGTGCATCAGGTTCGCCAACGTCGCCGCTGCGAGCGCCGCGGCGATCGTGAAGATCGAAATGACGATAAACGCAATGCTGTTCATTCAGCGAAACGATAAACACGTCGTGCGAATTTCGTTCGCGTGTCCAGAAGGATCGATAGCGCAGCGTAAACAACCACGATCACGAGAAGCGACCACAGCCAGCCGCGCAGACCGCGTCCGGCATAATGCCAAACAGCCGCTGCGATGATGCATGTGAACGCCATCGGCAACATGAATTTCCAAGCGACGTTCATCATTTGGTCGACACGAGTTCGCGGAAGTGTCGCGCGAAGCCAAATGTAGACGAAAAGCAGCGTACTGAGTTTTAAGAAAAACCAGACGTAAGAAGGAACAATTTCAAGCACGCGCGCGGGCGCGTGCCAGCCGCCGAGGAATAATGTAACAGCAAGGCCGCTGACAGCGAACATTCCCAGATATTCCGCCATAAAAAACGTGGCGTATTTGAATCCCGAATATTCCGTCATGTGCCCGGCAACGATTTCCGATTCGCCCTCGGGCACATCGAACGGGGTGCGATTCGATTCCACTAGACCAGAGACAAAAAACAGAAGAAAGGCTGCGGCGCCCCACGGAGTGAATACGAACCACCGCGGCACAATGCCGAGCGTGTATTCTCCTTGCGCGGCAACAATCCTGTCTGGCATCAGCGAACCGACGACCATCACGACCGGGAGCACAGTAATGATCAGCGGTAACTCATAGCTAAACATTTGCGCGATAGCACGCATGGCGCCAAGCATGGAGAATTTGTTATTACTAGCCCAACCAGCCATGAACACGGCCAGTTCCGTTGCCGATCCAACGGCGAAGAAAAAGAGTATACCGCCGTCGATCCTGAAGGGAGCCATGTTTCGGCCATACGGGATCACTCCCAAGGTAAGGATCGCGACCGCGGCGAGAATCACTGGCGCGAGAAAATGTACGACCTTATCTGCGCGCGCGGGCACGATGTCCTCCTTGATCAGCATCTTGATGCCGTCTGCGACCGGTTGGAAAAGACCAAATGGCCCGACGCGGTTTGGCCCGTAGCGATTCTGCATCCGTGCGAGAATTTTCCGCTCCAGCACTGATATAAGCGCAAAGAGCGTGAGAAACACCGCAAGCAGCGCAACAATGTTGACCAGGCTGGAAGCGATTTCGAGCACCCAGTTCGGCGCGTTAACAATCCAAGAAAGCAGCCAACCCTTTAAATGCACGAAGATTTGATCGAGCGCCGAACTCATCTTCGGGAAGAAAAGCGATTGCCGCCGATTTAATCAAGACCGAATCGCAAGTGCGAAGCTACAACCGGGGTCAAGCCGCCGCAGTCAAAAGTGCGATATGCGCCCCCAAACGCTTCGACCCTTCAACACTTTATCGCTTCAACGATGCCTGCGACAGCGGCACAAGCTTCCAATCAATTTTGCCATCCATAATTTCAAGCCAAGCCACGCTTGCAGGCGCGCCGCGATTGGGCCGGGTCACGCAGCCGGGATTCAGGAACAGAACGCGGCCACGTCTTTCATTGCGCGGGACGTGGGTATGGCCATGCACAAGAACCTCTACCTCATCCGGCGAATGATCCGGTGCTACGTGTTGCAACCGGAATTTCAATCTGCCTCGCACAAAATCGAGCACCAGCGGCCACTCAAAATTGCTGTCACAATTTCCGCGCACGACGATCACGCGCGAACCATTCGCGCGAAGCTCATCCAGAATCGCTTCCGCGCAAACATCGCCAAGATGCCAGACTTCATCGGCACATTTGGCCATTTCCTTCACGCTCTCCGGCAGCCGATTGTGCGTGTCGGAGAGAACAAAGATGCGCGAGGCTTTTTCGGATGTCTTTTTCGCCATGTCGTCTTTCTAGCTTCCGACTGCTGAGAGCGGAAAATATACAAGAGTCTAAGCACGAATACATCTCCGGGACGTGTAATTCTCTTCGCAGACTCGATCGCATGTTGTTCCAACAATATTGATACGAAGCGATGATATCTAAGCTGAAATACAATGGGCTTGGTGCGCTACAAACGCCTCAAGCCGTTATGAGTTCTGCGACAAGAACCGAGAAACGTTACTGTGGCACAGGCGTCGCCGTTCCGACACTTAAGCCGGTGATGTGCCTCGTCCGTTGACAGGGCTGCATCGCGATTCAATCTAAGGCTCGGATCAAAAGCGAGCACCAGCGTTACCCCGGCAGGAGTAATTCCCGGGTTGCGACGGTTTTGCCTTTGCAGGGCGAGTTTGCTGCGGTACCTTCGGTGTTCGCCATGCGATCGCTGGTTTTGTTGCTCGCCGGTATGTTTGCGAGTGCCGGTTTGATTTACGGAGAATTCAAAACTCCGGAAAATGCTCCTATTGAAATCACTTCGACCGGACAAACCACCTATGAAAATGGGCTGGCAACGGCGCGGGACAATGTGGCGATTCACATCGGCAATACGGACATCTACGCCGATTACGCACAATACAATTCAACCACGCACGATGTTGAGTTGAAGGGGCATGTGCGAATTTATCGCGACACGAGTCTGTACCTCGCAGATAACGGAATTTACAACACTGAAACGAAAAAGATCCGTGCGATCAGCGGACGGACGGAATCGCAACCATATTTTCTCGCCGGTAATGACGTTACGTCAATCGAAGGGGACGATGCTTATCTCATCCGAAACGGCTACTTCACTACCCACGATTCGTCCAAGCCGGATTTCCATCTGCACGCGCGAAAAATTCGTGTTTACGAGCATGATCGGGTGATTTTTCTGAACGTGACTGCATACGTCGGGAACGTGCCTGTTTTTTGGTGGCCCTATCTGTATCAGTCGCTCGACAACGCGTTTAGTTTTTCCATATCCCCAGGATACTACAGCACATGGGGACCATCGCTTCTGACTCAGGTCACGTTCCCTATTACGGATAAAGCAGAAGGGCGGCTTCGGCTGGATTATTTTGGTCGGCGCGGTCCGGCAATCGGTTTTGAGCCGACCATCGAATACGGAAAGGATCAAGCGAGTTTGGCCAGGTTGAAGACCTTTTACATCAATGACCAAAACCCCGACATCAACCAAACGGCCATACCACGAGTGGGTGTGCCTGAATCGCGATACAGGCTTAGTCTCGAAGACCGCACTGAGTTCACCGACTCGATTTACGGCATCGCTAATATTACGAAGCTAAGTGACCAATATGTGATGCAGGATTTTTTCCCGGGAGAATTCCGGATCGATCCTGTTCCGGATAACGTAGTTGCAGTCACAAAGACGAATCCGGTATTCACTCTCACTGGCATCGAACGGTTTCAGGCAAATGACTTCTTCACTACTACGGAACGTTCACCGGAAGTAGTCTTGGACATCAAACGGCATGGCCTTTTTGGCGGCCCGATATTTTACGAAGGCGAAACTGGGTTTGCGAACCTGAGGCTACAATTTCCCGAGGATTCCGGTTTGAAGAATTACGGAACCGACCGTTTCGACACATTCCACCAACTGACCTTTCCGAATACCTATTTTGGATGGCTCTCGATTGTGCCGCGAGTCGGATATCGCGGCACCTATTACGGCAAGACTTGGGATCTCGGATCAACGATTTTTGTACCACCAACAAATCCTCTCGTGCCCAACTTCATTCTGCCGCCGCCTACCACCTCGAACCCTATCAAGTTCGATGGAGATACTTTTCGGAGTGTCTTCGATACCGGCGCGGAAGCGTCGTTCAAGGTCTCCCGCACCTGGGAGAACGTGCAAAGCCGCACGTTTGGATTAGACGGCCTGATGCATGTCATTCAGCCATTCAGCGATTTCTCGTATGTGAAAGAAGATGGACCTAATCCGCTCTCGCTTTTGCAGTTCGATCGGTTTGAACCTTCAACACAGCTTCGCGCAATAGATTTTCCACAGTTCACCCCAATCGATTCCATCGCTGACTGGACCGTGTGGCGAGTGGGTGTCCGGAACCGATTGGAAACCCGGCGCGACGATTCAACCATGACCTGGCTCGAACTAGATACGTTTGTGGACGTGAATTTTGAGAATCCTTACAATCGCACCGATTACTCCAACCTGTTCAATAACCTCCGCTTTAATCCTTTGCCGTGGATGTCGTTTTCAGTGAACTCTCAGTTGCCGGCGTTTGCGCAGGGTTTTACCGAAGTCGATACCTTTGCGAACATCCAACCGCTGGCGAATTTGCAGCTCAGTTTTGGGCATCGGTATTTAAATGGAAACCCATTCTTTCAAGACAGCAGCCTCTTTCTCGTTGGCGGTTATCTCCGGGTTAACGATAACTGGGGACTCGCGGTCCAAGAGCAATACGAAGGAGTCACTGATACTCTTCAGGAGCAGCGTTATGCCATTTACCGAGACCTGACAAGCTGGGTGGCCTCATTTGGCGGAGTAATACGCGACAATGCTGGAGTAAAAGAGTACGGCCTCCTTTTCACGATAACTCTCAAGGCGTTCCCGAAATTTGGTTTTGATTTGAATTTCGACCCCACCTCGCATGGCGACTGATCGAAGTCGCGCAAAGCAGCGCGAAAGGAAACTCTGAATCCGCCGCTTGTGCTGCCTCTAATTCGCTCGCACCGTTGTTGATTCATGGATATTTCAATTATCGGTTCCGGATATGTCGGTTTGGTAACAGGTGCCTGTTTCGCCGACGTCGGACATCGTGTGATTTGTGTTGATAACGATGCGGAAAAAATAAAACAGCTTAAAGCTGGCCAGGTGCCAATCTATGAACCCGGGCTGGAAGAAATAATTTACCGTAACGTATCAGCACGGCGGTTGCAGTTCACCGGCAATATTCATGAAGCGGTCGAGAAATCACAGATCATCTTCATCGCTGTTCCTACTCCGCCGCTGCCGAACGGCGACGTAGATCTGAGTTTTGTGGAGAAGGTTGCGCGTGAAATCGCAGGTGTATTAACCGAGTACCGTGTCATTGTTGACAAGAGCACCGTCCCTGTAAAAACGGGAGAAAAAGTCGCGGAATCAGTCAAGAGGTATAACCGTCACGGTGCAAAATTTGACGTAGTAAGCAATCCGGAGTTTTTGCGTGAAGGCTGTGCAGTGGCCGACCTGATGCATCCGGACCGGATCGTCATCGGGGCGCAAAGCGAACAGGCCATCGCTTTGATGAAGAAGGTGTATGAGCCATTTATGGCTCCCATCCTCGTCACTGATATTAATAGCGCGGAGCTGATTAAACATTGCGCGAACTCATTCCTGGCGTTGAAGATTTCGTACATGAATGCAGTATCTGCCATTTGCGACGCGAGCGGCGCCGACGTCGAGAAAGTCGCCGACGGAATCGGGATGGATCACCGTATCGGGCGAGACTTTCTGAACGCGGGAATCGGATATGGAGGCTCCTGTTTTCCAAAAGATATTGCTGCATTTATCGCGATTAGTCAGCAACTCGGGACTCCATTCAATCTGCTTAAAGAAGTGCAACGGATAAACGAAGGTCAAAAGGCACGCTTCCTGAAGACCATTCGGGAAACGCTCTGGGTATTGCGTGAAAAGCGAATTGCGATGTGGGGCCTGACGTTTAAGCCGGACACCGATGATGTGCGGTCATCGGTTGCAATCGAATTGGTCGAACTCCTGCTCCGTGAAGGTGCGCATGTAGTCGCATATGATCCGAAAGGAATGCACAAAGCGCGCGCCATCAAAGCGATTGCGGATGCGGAATTTGCCTCATCCGCTCTCGAAGCAACCAGCAATGCCGAAGCGCTGGTCATCGCGACGGATTGGAACGAATTTGCAAATGTGGATCTCGCGATACTTAAACAAAAGATGCGTACGCCAATTGTGTTCGACGGGCGAAATCTGCTGGATCCTGAAACGATGCGGCACTTTGGATTTCAGTATTATTCGATTGGACGCGCGAGCGTGAAGCCGCACTAATAACAGATGGCGCAGCGCTCTGCCCGCCAAACGACGCTGGACGCCTTGGAGTTGTGGCGCAAAGGGCAATGCTTCGCAGACTCGATTTTTTCAGGACTCCTTGCGAAGGCAGATCTTACTTCCTCGGATCGTGCTTTCGCCTTGGAACTCTTTTATGGCGTGCTGCGCAACTTAACTTTGCTCGATTTTTGGATCGACTCTCTGCGTCCTTCGCGCACCCAGAACAATGTCCGGGATATTCTGCGAATTGGCTTATATCAACTTTTTCTGCTCAGCACGCCTGAATACGCTGCCGTTGATGAGACCGTGATGCTGGCGTCGCAGAAGCAGCGATCGGTTATTAACGGCGTACTGCGCGCCGCAACGCGAAAGCAAAGCGAGCTGTTCGCCGGAGCCAGGGTCCAGCCGGTCTCCACTCGAACGTCCCATCCGCGGTTTTTAGTAGAACGCTGGCAACAGCACTTTGGTAACGAGAATGCCGAGGAGATGTGCAAATGGAACAACCGCCCTGCACGTATGTATGGCCGAATCAATCGACTCAGAATTGATCCGAAAACTTTCGTGAGGCTCTATCCTGGCTCGTGCCAACTGCCAGCTAATGCCGATTTTATAGAGTTCCATACTCTTCCAGCGGCAGCTCTTGCTTCGGGTCATTGCTACATTCAGGATCCCAGCACAGCACTGGCCTGCGAGCTCCTGGCACCTAAACCAGAAGAGAAAATTCTCGACGCGTGCGCAGCGCCCGGCGGCAAAACGAGCTATTTGGCTCAGTTCATGCAAAATCGGGGAGTGATTGTTGCCTGCGATCGCAATCCCGATCGACTTCAGATCTTGAAAGCTAATATGGCACGGCTCGGCACGACCATTGTCCATCCCGTTTTTCATGATTGGACACGCAATCATCTTCCCAAGGAAATTTCGTCCATTGCACCGTTCGATCGAGTGCTTGTGGATGCGCCTTGCACGAATACAGGAGTGATCCGGCGGCGGGTGGACGTGCGTTGGCGGTTGCGACCGGAAGACTTCAAAGGAATGCAGAACCGGCAGTTCAGCATCACGTGTGCGGTAGCCCGGTTGCTCAAACCAGGTGGCCTTTTAGTTTACAGCACCTGTAGCCTTGAGCCCGAAGAGAACGAAGAGCTCGTTAGGCGGACCGTTGCAAACGCAACGGACTTGCGTTTAGAAAGCGAAGGAGCTTCGCTGCCTTTCCGGGACGGCTTTGACGGCGCATTCGCAGCCAGATTGTTCAAAACGCGTGACGCGGGCTGATTAAGTTGCATCGCATTCTGCTAGTGGAATGATAAATGATTATGCACGACGAGCGATTCGATAAACTCGCAAAACTCCTGGTGGAGTACTCCATTCGCCTCAAGCGGAACGAAACGGTACTGATCGAAGCATTCGATATTCCCGATGAAATGACTGTCGCGCTGATACGCGCTACACGGAATGTGGACGGAGTGCCCTTTGCGCAGGTGTATCACACTCGTGTGAATCGTGCAGTCGCCTTGGAGGCCTCGGATAGACAATTAAACCTCATGGCCAGTCATGAGCTCGCGCGCATGAAAAAAATGAATGCGTACATTGCCATGCGCGGCAGTCACAATGTTACTGAGTTATCGGATGTGCCGCCGCACAAAATGCAATTGATCGGCAAAAAAATGCGCCCAGTACACGACCAACGCGTTAAAAGGACCAAATGGGTCGTGTTACGCTGGCCTACCCCATCAATGGCACAGCTTGCCGGGATGAGTACCGAAGCATTCGAAGATTTCTATTTCGACGTGTGTACGCTGGACTATCGCAAACTCTTGCCTGGCATGAAGGCCCTCAAACGATTGATGGAAAAAACTGATCGCGTTCAAATCAAGGGCCCCCACACAGATCTGAGCTTTAGCATAAAGGGAATCCCGGCTGTTATTTGCGGTGGTGATCGTAACATTCCCGACGGCGAAGTTTTCACCGCACCTATCAAAGATTCTGTAGAAGGCTACATCACGTTCAATGCGCCAAGCATCTATCAAGGCACGGCTTTCGATGGTGTCCGGCTTGAATTCAAACGAGGGAAGATCGTTGCGACCAAGAGCAACGACACAGAAAAACTTAACCAGATTCTCGATTCGGATCCGGGTGCCCGTTACGTCGGCGAATTCTCGCTAGGGTTTAATCCGCGCGTATTTCAGCCGATGCGCGATATTTTGTTCGACGAAAAGATCGCCGGCTCATTCCATTTCACTCCGGGGCAAGCCTATGAGGAAGCTGACAATGGAAACCGAAGCCAGGTTCACTGGGATATGGTCAGCATCCAGCGCCCCGACTACGGCGGCGGCGAAATCCGTTTCGATGGCAAATTGATCCGCAAGCAGGGAGAGTTTCTCCCAAAGGAGTTGCGTTCGCTGAACTGGCGCTGATTTCTTTGACTCGTCAGATTGGGTCGGATTCAGTGATGCTACGCCCGCTTCGGGCCGCCCAGAAGGTTGAGTTGCATCATCACGATCTCGCCACCTTCGTTAAGCTCAAGATTCGCAATCTCGAACATCGGTGCGCCTTCAGAGGGGCCGGGTGTGGCACCCGGCAACTGAACGATGACCTGCTTGGAATTAGAATTCAGGGTAACGGATCCAATCTCGAGCGAGGGCGAAAACTCCAAAGTGCTGATCTGAAACGGTACGGTGATGAATACAGACGCCCTTCCCTGGGGCGAGGGCGTCAGTTGAACCGGTGCAGTTTCAGAATTCGCCACGAGTTGTAATCCAGCGACCGCAAAAGATGGCATGCCGCCCATGGGTGGGCGCTGTTGCTGCGACGGCACAACGCGAATAGTGCCCAGCGCGCCTGCAATCGGCTGGATCTTCGCCACCTCGAAGGCAACCTGCAAATTCAGTGCAGACTGCGCACGCTGAGGCGAAGGCAAACGCATCGTGACGAGCTTTGATATGGGACGCACCTTCAGAACCCCCATTTTAAAGCTGGGCGTCAATTGCATGGCTACTATCTCGAAGGAGAAGGTAAGCTGCACGGATGTTTGCATTGCCGCAGCAGGTACAGGTGCTGGCGGTTGCGGTTTGGCCATCATGGGTGCCGGTGCTTTGGTTATTGGAGCGGGTGGAGTTTGGGTAGTTTCTGGCATGGTTGCAGGTATGGTTGTTTCCGGAAAGACAGGCTGGGCAGGAATAGCATATTGAAATTCAGATGCAGCATCGGTGCTCGCTTCAACAACTGGAGCCTCAGGTTGAGCAAAAACTTCCGGCTCGAGAAAAGCTTCACTCTCGGGGAAACTAACCTGGTCTGGTTGATGATGCTCGACTGGTTCTGGTTCAAGTTGCGCTGATGCTGCCTCAGCAGGCCACGCGTACTGTGCGTCCGCAAAAACTTCGTTTGGCTGCTCCATAGGCACCATTGCTTCTTCAGTTGCAGGTTCGAAGAATTCGTTTGCCTCATGAGCCACGAATACGGGTTCCTGTGGAAGCTCTACGATTTCACTATCAATTGTCTGTGGCGCAGTTACAGAGGCTTCAACAAATTCGCTCCCGGTCTCAGTGATCTCCGGTTCAACTTGCCGCGCCGCGGTTGCCGGAGCGAGCTCCGATGGTTGTTCAAGCACTGGGCCGACCGATTCAAAAAACGGTTGCGGCATTGGCGCTTTTTCGTCGGATTGCGGATTTCGACGAGCCGCAGTTAGTGATGGCTTCGGCTTTAATCCTTTCAACCGACCAAAAGCGGTACCGGGCGTCGCCGAAGACAAGGCATTCTGTCGCAATGCCGGCTCCCAAGGCTTCAGCTGCAGTGACACCTGACGCGGTCCGCCGCCAAAACCATTGCCTGAACCACCACTTGCATGAACCGGCATTGCTCCCGGTTTTAGTACTGCAGTCTCGGCCCGAGGTTCCGACCGTGAGGCGCCAGGAACGGTAAATTTGTAGCGGCGAACTGCCGGCAGAATGGCCACAAGCAGTAACACGACTGCCGCGAGCAGTAGTCCGCCAACAATCCACAATCTGCGGCTCGACGTCCCTGCAAGAGGTGGTGATGACACCTTTGTCGACGCAGGAGCAGCGGCTGCTTGCGCACCAGGAGTTGTTTGAGCAGTGGGCTGCTGCGCATTTTGATTACTGGCATTACTTGAAGAGGCTGACATTTCAGCTGCGGCGGGTTGCGACGCAACTGTCGATCCGACAGGAGTTGAAGGGGACTGGGATAGCGATTGGCCCGGAGATGAGTTCGGCTCAGCAGCAGATCCAGCAACACCATTCTGGTCAGCTGTTGTTCCGGCGCCGGTGAGTTGCATCTCACCATCTGCGGCAGTCGGGGCTGCAGCTAAGGCAAGTGTTTGTCCCTGGTTGCTCGCAGCAACCATTTTGTCTGGAATCGGACTCGGTTCCACGGCAGGAGCGCCCTCAGCACCTGGCGCTGTGACATTGCTTGTGTCAAAAGCGACTGCAGGTGTTGTCGTGCCTTCAGGCTTTTGCAGCCAACCGACATCATAAAATGCATCAGCAAAAACGTTGTTTAGCGCCGGTGAGTAAATCTTATTGGCGGAGCCTGTCCAATCTTCGGCTTTCTGCGGATTGTTGTGCTTGTACTCCCATGCTGCCTGGGCATAATAAAGTGCCGGCGTATCGCCCGTGAACTGAAATTCCTCCATCATTGAGTGCGCCCGGCTTTCTTTGTCCTCCATCAAAAATGTCATGTAGATTTTGAATTTGATGAGCTCGGCCGCCTGATTCTTTTCTCCGCCAGGAATTCGTTTATATAGCGTTTCAAAGCGGTCCCGCGCTTTGGCATACTCTTTTTTCTTGAAAGGGATTTGCGCGAGGTTGTACTGCGCATCGCGCAATTTCGGATCCAGTTTGGCTGCCTTTTTAAACGCAGTTTCGGCATCATCAAATTGACCCTGCTGCATCAGAATCTCGCCTCGCAAATTAAGCGTCGACGGTTGATTTGGATCGGTCTTGTCCGCTTCATCAATTAATTTGAGCGCCGTGGTAAAATCGCGCTGACGAAAGGCCTGCTGCGATTGCTCGAATTTTGAGCGGGCGAAAGCCTTGGTTTTTTCCGTCCGTTCGGCTGCGGTCATGAGCGGCAGCGACGCTCGGCGCTCGCCTGCCGGTTTTTCCATCCAACCAATTTCGTACAGTGACTCTGCAAAGAGTTTGTTCAGTTGCGGCGAGTAATTCTTTTCTGCTGCGCTGATCCAATCCTTCGCTTCCCCTTCGTTCTTCTGTTGAAGCGCTACGGCTGCCTTCACGTAGTCCACAGCCGGGGTATCAGGCGAAAGCTCCAGCTTGGCGAGAATGGAATCTACCATGTTGCTTTTGCCCTCCATCAAATCCGTCAGCAAAATTTTGTACTGGATTAGCTGGGAAGCTTCCTTCGCCAGATCCGACTGGCCAGTGGAGAGCAATTGCTCAAACCGCTTTCTTGCCTCAGGCCAGTCCTTCTTGAGAAATGGGATCTCGGCTAAATTAAAGCGAGCATTCCAGAACTTCGGATCAATCCGCGCCGCCTCGGTCAGTGCGGCTTCGGCCTGATCGTAGTTGCCCTGTCGCATCAGGATGACACCGCGGAGATTTTTTGATGCGGCCAGATCGGGCTGCCGCGCATCGATGGCGTCGAGTTGCTTCAACGCCTCCTGAAATTGCCCCCCATCAAATGCGCGATATGCAGCGTTGTACATATCCTCCAGCTCCGCTTTGGTCGGGGCAACGTTATCCGCCGCAAATGAGCTAAGTCCCAGCGCTGCGACCGCAGCGATCTTCCAGATTCTCATGAACCCCCGATTCAAGCCTCGATTAGTATCCCTGACAAGTCGAAATTGCGTTCAGCACGAAGATTTTCAGTTCAGTTCGGAAAATGTCTCAAAGAGCAACGCTTTTGGAAATCATTGCCCCTTGGCGTTAATACTGCAAATCAATTCAGGTTTGCCACAATCCGCAAGCCTTCAAGCGTAAGGTGTTGATGAATCGCATCGATCTGCGGCAGCCCCTTCGCAATTAGACGTGCATAGCCTCCCGTCGCAACTACGAAAGCTTTCCTTCGCGGAAACCGTTCCGCTCTGATTTGTTCGAGAATCTCGCGAACCAGTCCGCGGTAGCCGAACACCGCGCCGGATCGCATTGCTTCAAGAGTTGATCGACCAACCGCCCGCCTTGGTATTTTCAACGAAAGCTTGGGGAGCAGCGCCGTGTGCTGGTACAGAAAGTTTGTCATCGCCTCAAGTCCCGGGGCAATTACACCACCTACATAGGCGCGGCGCTCCGAAATCACATCGAAAGTCACCGCTGTGCCGAAGTCTACGACAATGGCCGGACATCCGTAGAGTTCGGCAACAGCGGCCGCATTCGCCAATCGGTCCGCGCCAATCGATTGCGGTCTGGGATAGTCAATCTCTATGCCCATGTTCGTTCTCCAATTTAACCACAGCACTTTCACGTTCTTGTTCGCCGCCTTGGAAATCGCGGAATTTTTTTTTGGTACGACGGATGACACGACCACCTTCCGCACGTGTGCTTTGCGGAAAAATCTGGCCACGACACTGCTGGAAAGGTCGGAAGTGCCGATCTTCGCAGGAACTGATACTCGCTGTGTCGATGCAAACGCAATTTTTGTGTACGAATTACTCAGATCGATTACCAAATAATCGGAACCACGCGCCATGGCTAAGATGCAGACACCCAACGGCAGCCGGCGTCAAGCGTGCGCCGATCGATCGGCTTGGCAACCTACTGAGGAACAAGTCTGCTGCTTGCCACTCAGTTGCCAAAGCGTACCCTTCACAACATGCGAAGGCTGGTTCATCGACCGCGTCGGCTTCGGGCTCTGCCTGCGCTACGAAATCTGGTTCGCGAAACGCATTTGACCATTCATGATTTCGTTTTGCCGTTTTTCGTGAGCGAGAAGTTGGCTGAGCGTCGGACTGTCACAAGTATGCCGGGAGTCTTTCAGTTGCCATTGAGAGAGGTTGCCGATGAAGCGCGCCGCGCACAGGACCTGGGGCTGCAAGCTATTCTGCTGTTTGGAATTCCGGAGCATAAGGATGAGCGGGCGAGCGGCGCTTACGCGGAAAATGGAGTTATTCAGGAGGCACTCCACGCGATCAAATCAAAATGTCCGGAGTTAATCACGATGACCGATGTCTGCCTTTGCGAATACATGATCCACGGCCATTGTGGCGTTACGCAAATCGACGGCGATCATTTTCTTGTGGTGAATGACGAAAGCGTCGAGCTTTTGGTGAAGACGGCACTCTCTCACGCGGCGGCTGGGGCGGATCTTGTCGCGCCGAGCGACATGATGGATGGCCGCATCGGCGCGATCCGGGAAGCCCTTGATGCCAGTGGTTTCGATCAAACTGGCATCATGAGTTACGCGGCGAAATTTGCGTCAGTGTTTTACGGGCCGTTTCGCGAGGCAGCTGAGAGTCCCCCACAATTTGGCGATCGCCGTTCTTACCAAATGGATTTTGCGAACGCAAACGAAGCGCTGCGCGAAGTGGCGCTTGATATCGAGGAGGGTGCCGACATCGTGATGGTCAAACCTGCTCTGCCTTATCTCGATATACTGTGGCGCGTGCGTGAGCGGTTTGGAAAACCAACCGCCGTGTATCACGTCAGCGGTGAGTACGCGATGGTCAAAGGCGCTGCCGACAGAGGCCTCTTAGACGAACGCGCCGTCGTTCTTGAAATCATGACGGCGCTTAAGCGCGCGGGCGCGGACATCATCGTCACGTATTGGGCGGCCGCGTTGGCCAAATGGCTGCGGGAGTAATCCGACTTGCCGAGACGGAGCAACATGCCCGCCTGAAGCGATTGGCATTTCTCTGGGCGCAGACACATGGATTTTTGGCGTGCGCGATGGAGGTAATTTTGCCCAGATGCCGCTACCGCGCCGACGTAGCAGCGTATCGATCCGTCCCGAAGCAAATTGGATCGACGGCTGTATTTGAATGCAAGCGAACGCTCTGCGATTTGCGGCGAGACAATTGCTACAGCGAGCTCGCGCGTCGGCGAGTCGAAGCGATCTGTAGTCGCCGGCAGGTTCTCGAAGAGCGCCTGCGCGAACATTATCCGAATCTGCACAACGGCGATTCACTTTTCCCGGAGTTCGATTGCGAGAATTTCATCGCGATCGGTCATCGTGGTTATGCCCGGCTCACGCGTGAGTTGCGCGTGCTGCAAAATCGCCTCTACGACTGCACTAAGTTTGAAAAACTGATCCGCTACGGCTGCGCGAACGTCTTTTTCATCGTGTTGCCTAAGCACTTATTCCGTGATTCAGAGGTGCCCGTCGGCTGGGGAGCCTTGATCGAATCAGACGGCGCACTCACACTGGCCCGCAGGCCAATCTGGCATAACGCGATGGCGGAAAATCGGCTTGATGTCCTGCAGCGAATCGCCGTCGCAGCAACGCGAAAGGTGAATCAGCAACTGCCAATTGAGAGGACAAGATCGCAATGAGATGCTCGCAATTTGCCACTCCTGAGATTACACTGGCACGAGTAAATTGTGTCCGGTCATCTGCTTTGGCTGCGGAACTCCGAGCAAAAACAACAGCGTCGGTGCAACATCGGCCAGAATGCCGTCTTCACACCGGAACTTCGCCGCGTCTCTGGCGACATAAATGAAATGCACAAGGTAACGTGTGTGCGCAGTGTTCGGCGATCCGTCAGGATTGCGCATCTGTTCGCAGTTGCCGTGGTCGGCGGTAATTAGCGCCTTGCCGTCGAGCTCGAGAAGTTTTGGAATGATGCGTGCACAGCAGCTATCCACGGCCTGAACGGCCTTAATCCCCGCTTCGACAATCCCAGTGTGACCTACCATATCTGGGTTGGCGAAGTTCAAAATGATCAAATCGTAATCCGCCATATGCGCGAGTAGTTTGTCGGTGACCTCGAACGCGCTCATCTCCGGCTTCAAATCGTACGTCGCCACTTTCGGCGAGGGAACCAATTCGCGATCTTCGCCGCGGAACGGTTTCTCGATCCCTCCGTTGAAGAAGTAAGTCACGTGCGCGTATTTCTCCGTCTCCGCGATGCGCAGTTGATGTTTGCCAGCGGCGCTGACGACTTCGCTCAAAATCTGTGTGAGCTCCTGCGGAGCGAAAATAAATGGCGAGGAATACCGAACATCGTATTGCGTTAGCGACAGGAAACGAACCTGTGGCCACACTTCCCGATCGAATCCGTCGAAGTCCTTCAGCAAAAAAGCTTGTGAGAGCTGGCGCGCACGGTCGGCGCGAAAATTGAAAAATAAAACCGTGTCGCCGTCGCGGACGCGCTGCTCTTCGGGCAGACCGAAGATCAGCGGAGGCATGAATTCGTCTGTTTTCCCGAGTGAATATTGTCGTTTCACCGCCGCAGCGGGTGACGATTTACAGAATTCACCGCGACCAAGAACGATTGCGTCCCATGCCTTTTTTGTTCGGTCCCACCGGCGATCGCGATCCATCGCGAAATAGCGCCCTACAACGGTAATAATCTTCGCGGCGCTGTGCTCAAGTTCCTTCTCGCACGCTGTAAGAAATTCGGCGCCACCCGTGGGACAAGTGTCCCTCCCGTCGGTAAAGGCGTGAACGAAAATTTCTTTAATGCCGGCAGTGTGCGCGGCATTTGCCAACGCGATCATGTGCGAGTAATGGCTGTGCACACCGCCGTCGGACACAAGCCCAAGCAGGTGAAGCCGATGTCCCCGCCCCATGACGAGCGCATCCTGCAAGACACGATTGCGTTGCAGTTCACCATCGGCGATTGCCTTGTTGATTCGGGTCAGGTCTTGGTAAACGATTCGGCCCGCGCCAAGATTAAGATGACCAACTTCTGAGTTGCCCATCTGTCCCTCTGGCAAACCGACATCCATGCCGCTGGCGCTCAACCTTGACCTAGGATAATCGTGATACAATCGGTCATGAAATGGTGTCGCCGCCAGCAGCGTTGCATCCCCGTTTTCCTCCCGCCTCTCAAGACCGCCGGGATTAATGCCCCAGCCGTCGCGAATAATGAGCATTACCGGCCCAGCCATAGATAGCGCACTGTGTCGATGAATACTGCGATGGACAAGCAGTTCTTTGTTTCTATCGGAAGTTCAGAACATTTGCAGCCGTTAAAGACCGCCGCTACAAAAGGAAAATGAAGTGGCGCAACCAGTTGCTGGCGATCGTGTGTCTTCTCGCCTTTGCCGGAGTGGGAGTTGTCTATTTTCAACACTGGGTCATTCGCAAGCCATTCGGCATCATTTTGTTCGTCGGTGAAGGGTTATCGCCTGCCAGGCTGGCTCCTACTCGCACCTATGCCGCTGGAGCCGGGACGCGCCTAAACATGGATTCGATGCCGCATGCCGCGCTGGTGATGAATTATTCCAAGGATTTCGCGGCACCAGATCAAGCGGCAGCGGCGACGGCACTCGCCACCGGCGAACGAGTAACTAATCGAACTATCGCGATAACTGGCGACGGCAAACCCATTAAAAGCATTATCGAACTGGCCCGGGAATACGGGCGAGCCACTGGATTGGTAACGGACACAAAACTGACAGACCCCACAAGCGCGGCTTTCTACGCGCACACCGCAGAGCCGAGTGATACGGAGAAAATCGCAGCCGAATTTATAGATCGAGGAAGCATCGATATCGCAATGGGCGGCGGTGCGGCGCAGTTTATTCCGGCCAGTAAAGGTGGCGAAAGACAAGACACGCGCGATCTACTACTTGAGCTCCGCGGCAATGGATTTGACATTGTTCAGACGCGCACGGACTTGGAAGCGGTCCCCGCATGGCGCAGATCAAAAGTCTTTGGTCTCTTCAGTAATAACGACCTCGCGTTCGCAAATCAGGTGGAACAGCGAGGGCAGCAGCCGAGCCTCTCGGACATGGTGCGACGAGCCATTCAATTGCTGCAATACAACGCCGGCGGCTATTTGCTCGTTGTCGACGCAGGCTTGATGCGCAAAGCGGCAGAGGAAAACAACGGGGAAGGAACGCTTACTCAATCTGTTGAACTCGACCGCGCAGTCGGCGTCGCGCGAAGCTATGGAGGACCAAAATCGACAATCATCGTTTGCGGGGATGCGGCGATTGGCGGAATGAATCTAAACGGATCTTTATTCCGTAAAGACAGCGGCATCGCGCTGCTCGGATTCAATTCCGCCGGTCAGCCATGGATTACCTGGGCTACGGGCCCGCATGGAACGAAATCGTACGGCGCAGCAAAAATACCCACGACTCAAGACCAAACCGAAACCAAAGAACCGGCACAGGAACAGCCGGAGCCCGCAGCGTTCTATACCAAATCTGCGCTGGTCACGGTCGAAGACGTGATTGCGTTTGGCAGCGGCCCCGGAACGGATGCGCTACAAGGTGTAGTCGAAAACACTGTTGTCTTTAAACTGCTCCGCGACGAGCTCTGAATCGTTACAACACGGTGTCCAAGTCACCGGACTCGAAAAGGCTTCGCACAAGATTAGAAGACGCGCTTCAGTTGCAAGATTTCGTTTCGCATCCAAATAGCAGCTTTCGTGGTGGGTAAGATTAACATCAACGCCAGGCTGGTGTGGTTTGCGTGGTGGGCCCTCGCGATAATTGTTTTCGCTCTCGTCAGCTCAATCAGGATCCGCCTGCTCGGAATTCCGCTCGAACGCGATGAGGGGGAGTATGCTTATGCCGGTCAGCTCATGCTGCAAGGCATCCCGCCCTACAAGCTCGCCTACAACATGAAATTCCCAGGAACGTATGCTGGCTACGCGTTAATCATGTCAATGTTTGGGCAAACAATCCACGGAATTCATTTGGGGTTGTTATTGATCAACGCTGCCACAATTGCGCTGATTTTTTTAATCGGCCGGCGACTCGTAGATTGGCTGGCGGGAATCACCGCAGCAACATGTTACGCCATTCTGTCTGTAAGCCCATCGGTTCTTGGCCTGGCGGCTCACGCAACTAATTTTGTGATGCTGCCGGTTTTGGCAGGGATACTGCTGATCCTAGACAGCCGAGAGTCGCAACAGCATGCCGTTACGCGGCTTTGCGTGAGCGGATTGCTGTTGGGGGTTGGACTCCTAATGAAGCAGCCTGCTTTCCTCTTTGTTGCATTCGGAGTGAGCTACGTCGTGTGGAAGGACGGCCAGGCACGACGCCCTTTCAAACAAATCGTCGTGCGGGTTTTGGCCTTCGGAATCGGTTCGGTTCTTCCAATGGCAATCACATCTCTCATCCTTTGGCAGGCAGGGGTGATCGACAAATTCTGGTTCTGGACAATCAATTACGCTTGGCAATACGGCAGTATCGTGCAGCTCAGTCAGGCTCCGCGACTTTTTTTTGAGAGCGCGAACGAAGTTATAGGACCGAACTGGGGAATCTGGGCACTTGCTGGAATCGGGCTAGCCGCGGGTTTGTGCCACCGGGTGACGCGCGCCAGCATGACGTTTCTAATTACATTTTTTTTGTTCTCTGCGCTGGCGCTCTGCGTCGGATTTTATTTCCGCTATCATTACTTCATCTTCATTCTTCCGGCAGTCTCGCTGCTTGCGGGATCGGGACTCAGCCTATTTGGGGGTCTTTTCGCAGGTCGGATGATTTTCCTCAGATTGGTGCCGCTCCTCGTATTTGCCGCCGCATTGAGCCTGCCGATCCTTTCACAAAGAAAGGTCTTTTTCGAAACGTCTCCGATTGACGCTTGTCGGATGATCTATCCTGACAGCCCGTTCCCGGAGTCTATCAAAATTGCGGACTATATCCGCGAACATTCGACTCCGGATGATACGATCGCGGTCTTGGGATCGGAACCTCAGATTTATTTTTATTCAAAGCGACACTCTGCGACTGGATATATTTACACTTACCCGTTGATGGAACCGCAAAAATATGCGCAGCAAATGCAGGAGGAAATGATTCGCGAGATCGAACGCGCTCGCCCCAGGTATCTGGTGTCCGTGCTGATGAATGATTCGTGGTTGTATCGGCCTCGATCCGACCAGCGGCTTTTTACATGGGCAAATCAATACACTGCAGCGAACTACACTGTAGCTGGTTTTGTGAACATCAGACCGATGGAGACAGATTACTTCTTTGGCGATGTTCCGGAATCAGTCGAAAGTCTCAAAAATTACATCCTGATTTACGCATCGAAGCCTTGGGCGCCCTAGTCTGTCGCGTGTTCAACGATCGCCCGTGTACGGAATGAATTCTCAATCAAGCGCTCTCGGCAACACAAAGCGCGACTGGGCTACTGTCTGCATTTGGGTCGGTCTGGGCCTGCTTACATGGGGGGTGTTCGCGCAAACGCTCCGATATGACTTCGTTAACTATGACGATCCACAGTACGTGTACCAAAATGCCAGGATAGCCAGCGGCTTCAGTCTTCCCAATGTTGTCTGGGCATTCACCCATGTTCACTGCGAAAATTGGCATCCGCTGACGACGATTACGCACATGATCGACTGTCAGCTTTTTGGTTTGAAGCCAGGCTGGCATCACTTTACGAATGTACTTCTCCACACCGTCGCTGTTGCTCTTCTTTTTCTTGTTCTCAAACGCATGACTGGCGCGCTTTGGCGGAGCGCGTTCGTAGCTGCCGTATTCGCCATTCACCCGCTGCATGTGGAGTCAGTCGCCTGGATATCAGAACGTAAGGACGTATTAAGTGGTGTCTTTTTCATGTTAGGTTTGCTCACCTACTTCCATTACACCCGCGCGCCGTTTATCGGCCGGTATTTAGTTTTGGCAATGATTGTTGCTCTCGGACTCATGTCCAAGCCGATGCTGGTTACATTGCCATTCGTTTTTTTGCTTCTGGATTATTGGCCGCTCGGGCGCCTTCAAAGCGAGCGAACGCGCGCCGCACGTCAGCTATTACACCTTTTGATCGAAAAAATTCCGCTAATCGCACTCGCTACCGTTTCATGCATCGTCACGTTCCTTGCTCAACGAGGGGCGATCGGCTGGACTGAGCAGTTGCCACTCTCGGCGCGAATTAACAACGCGATCGTCACCTACCTCGTTTATATTTGCCAGATGTTATGGCCGGCAAAGCTCGCCGTCTTTTATCCGCACCCGGAAAATCGCCTGGCGATATGGGAAATTGGCCTCGCCCTAGTCGCTCTCGTTGGAATTACGGCGGCAGCGGTTATTCTTCGAAAGAGAGCGCCGTATCTCATCGTCGGCTGGTTATGGTACCTAGGAATGCTTGTGCCGGTGATTGGGCTTGTGCAAGTAGGATGGCAGGGGCACGCAGATCGTTATACTTATTTGCCGCAAATCGGCCTTTACATAGCGATCACGTGGACTGTGGCTGACTTAGCTCTTTCATTCCGGGTTCAACGCATAACTCTAGCTGCGTCCGCTGCCGTTTTACTCGTGGTTCTGAGTTGGTGCGCGTGGCTTCAGGCCTCTTATTGGCGTGACAGCGAAACACTGTTCACCCATGCGCTTGCAGTGACCCCTAAGAACGATGTCGCCTTGAACAACCTTGGTATCATTTTTCTGGATAAAGGAGAACTGGACGAGGCAGTTTCCAAATTACAGGCGGCAGTAGATCTGCGTCCGGAAAACGGCCCCGCTCATGATAATCTCGCAAAAGCTCTGCTTCAAAAGGGTCAGCTGGCAGAAGCAATGGTTCATTACCGCAAGTTCATCGAGCTAGAGCCTGGCAACGTCGAAGCGCGTAACACTTTGGGAACAGCCCTCATTCAGCAAGGCCGCGTAAGCCAGGCGATTACTGAATGGCAGGAGGCACTGGCAATCCAACCGGACAATGGGAATGCCGCCAGCAATCTTGCGTGGGTCTTCGCAACTTGTCCCGAAGATGCCGTTCGCGATGGAGCACGGGCACTCGAGTTGGCCCGGGACGCGATGCGTATTTCTGGCGGCAAAATCCCAATGATTTTTCGCATTATGGCCGCCGCCTACGCAGAGAATGGACGCTTCTCTGATGCAGTAGACACTGCCCAGCGCGGCGCCGATCTGGCATACCGCACGGGCAACACAGCTCTAGCAGCCGAGTTGGAGAGCAACATTGCTCTTTACCAGACCGGTAGACCACTTCGTGATCCCGGTATAACAAATGGCGGTTCGTCGCGGCAGAGCAAATAACAACGAGCGGCAATCTCGCGATCGCACAAGCGAGTTAGAACGCCGTCGCACGCGCGGTATAACTGTTGCCATATATCTTACTCTCATCGCTATCACTTTGGCCGTATTCGCCCAGACAAGCCGTTTTGATTTCGTTAACTTCGATGATGACTTATACGTTTATAATGCCCCTCTTGTTAAGGCGGGCTTGACGGTGAATGGCATTTGGTACGCCTTTACCAGCTCACACGCGCGCAACTGGCATCCTTTAACAACCTTTTCACACATGCTGGATTACCAGCTATGGGGTTTACAGTCCGGTGGGCACCACGCTACTAACGTCCTCTTGCATACAATCGCAGTGCTCCTGCTTTTTAGAGTACTTCAGCTAATGACAGGCGCATTATGGCAAAGTGCGGTTGTCGCTGCGTTATTCGCGATTCACCCACTCCATGTTGAATCAGTGGCATGGATAAGCGAACGAAAAGACGTCCTCAGTGCGGTGTTCTTTTTCTTCACGCTGGATGCGTACGTTCGCTACGCCCGTAACCCGTCTCTGTGGCGCTATTTACTGGTCGTCATTTTGTTCGCAGCCGGGCTGATGTCGAAGCCCATGCTGGTGACCACCCCTGTCATCCTTATCCTTCTGGATTACTGGCCACTTAATCGGATCAGAAGTCGGACATCAAAGGTCCGCTCGCTCGCTGTAGACTGGGCAAAACCGCACAGCTCGAAATTGCAGATCGGTAGCGAATGGGCGGTAGGCATCCGGCTTACACTAGAAAAGGTTCCTCTGCTTCTTCTTTCCGCTGGCTCGTGTCTGATCACATTTGCAGTGCAAAAACGCGCTACGGGCGCGATTCCGGATTTGCCGTGGCTCTGGCGTGCGGAAAACGCGGCCGTTAGCTGCGTGGTTTATATGTGGCAAACATTATGGCCTGCACGCCTGGCGGCTTTCTATCCTCACCCAAATAACACACTCCCAGCGTGGGAAATCAGTCTCGCGATCGCTCTGCTTGCAGGCACGAGTGTGGCCGCAATCGTTGTTCGGCGAGAACGGCCTTACTTCTTCACCGGTTGGTTTTGGTACGTCGTCATGCTCGCGCCGGTAATTGGGGTTGTGGAAGTCGGAGAACAAAGCCATGCGGATCGCTACACGTACCTTCCGCAGATTGGTCTGCTCCTACTCGCAGTTTGGGGATTTTCTGAAATTATGGCGAGACGCCGTTTGACAATACCGATGGCTGTCGCCACCGCTGCGGTGGTCATTTTTGGGTTTGCCTGCGCGGCCTTCGTCCAGACGCGCTACTGGCGCAACAGCGAAACCCTTTGGACTCATGCGCTTGCCGTTACTTCCGACAATGATTTTGCACATAATAACCTTGCCTATCTATTGGCCGATCGCGGGCAGCTTGATAACGCAATTTCACATTTCGAGGATGCGGCGAGGATCAGATCTCGTAAGACAGACAAACACTACAATGCTGGTTCAGCTTTCGTTGAAATGAACCTCGCGGACGCGTTAGCCCGAAAAGGGCGATCGGATGAGGCGATGCTCCATTACGATCAGGCGATTAGATTGGAACCGAATTACGCCGACGCCTATTACAATCGCGGAAACGTTCTTTTTGCACAAGATCGGATCGACGAAGCAATCGCCGATTGGGAAAGAACTCTCCAATTACAACCCAATGATGCCGGTGCCCAAACCTGCCTTGGCAACGCATTGTTGCGAAAGGGTTCCCTCAACGAGGCGATTGCACATTACGAAGTAGCCGTGGCATTAGACCCGCGCGATCCACTGTCTCGCAACAATCTTGGATGGATTCTGGCGACGTCTTCTGATGCTACAGTGCGGAACGGTGCAAAGGCCGTTGACTTCGCCCAGCAAGCAGTGGCGCTTTCGGAAAGTGGAGAACCTCAATTTATTCGAACACTTGCCGCGGCTTACGCAGAGACTGGCCGGTTTTCTGACGCCATTGCTGCCGCGCAACAGGCCGCAGCAATGGCGGACACACAGGGCAAGCACCGATTGGCAAACCATATCGAACAAGATCTCGTGCTTTATCGAGCGCACCTGCCACGTCGGGTAAACTCTCCGGGCGATTAGAATCGGTTTTGAAATGCCGGAGGTAACAGTCACCCTGCTTTGCCGAGGACTGAATGATTGCATCTCAAATGCGCCGCAATATGGCGAATTTATTTGTGATATGGTAGACGCAGATCGTAAAGCGCGAGCTCTCCTTCCAGGTCGCCGGCCAAAACGGTGTCCCCTTGGGCGTTAGCTGTCTCTAATGCCCTTTGGGCAGTTTTCTTAGCATCGTCAAACCTGCCGACTTCGGCGTAAGCCGCAGCCAGGGTACGTAGAACAGTCGCCTGATTCTCGCTTCTGGAACCTGCTGATTCAGCGCGCTCAGCGAGCACGACAGCCTTGGATCCGTTTCTAAGAGAAGCATCGGCAGACGTCGCCAGCAACCATGCCAGATTGCTTAACGCGGCCACATTTTCAGGAGAAATCTCGAGAGCTTTCGCATATTCGGAGGCTGCGTCGCGAACGCGCCCCTTTTTAAGTAATGCGCTGCCCAGGTTCGCACGAGCGTCCGCGCTGCGTGGCTGCAGTTGGAGTGCTTTTTTATAATGGATAATTGCCTCATCTATGCGGCCCTTGCGCAGAAGAGCGCTCGCCAGATTGTATTGGGCTTCTGGTTGATTCGGTATGACAGACAGGCATGCCGAGTATCGAGCGATTGCACCGTCGATATCGTCCGTTGCAATGAGCGCGTTGGCCAAGTTACAGCAGGCCTCCGGGTAGTTGGGTCGGATTTGGAGAGCTTTGCGATAGTGCGCAATCGCGTCGTCAACTCGCCCAACGCCAAAAAGCGTAACACCGAGATTGTTTTGTCCTTCTGGATCAGCGGGATTTATCTCCACAGCCTTTTCGTAATGACCGATCGCTTCATCAAGGCGACCTTGTTCAATTAAAAGCCGGGCCAAGTTGTAATGCGCTTCGGCGTAATCAGACCGCAGGGTAATGGCTTGTCTGTAATGGGTAATCGCTTGATCGATTTCGCCCTGTTCGCCAAGAACGATGCCCAAATTGTAATGAGCCATCCAGCAATCCGGATTTTTCCTTATCGTCGCCGTGTACAGACCAGCGAGGTCGTGATATTCCGCAGTCTGTCGCCACGTCAAAAAGCCTAACAAAACAAGGAAAGCTGCACAGATACCAAAAAAAGATAATTTTCTATTTCTCAATTGCGATTGAGAAATCGCAACGCCTTGCAACTCGGCTGAGGTGTCGAAGAGGCGCGCGCCAAAAGTTGCCATGCCTGCTCCCGCAAGCGCGAGCGGACCCATGCTCGCCAGATATTGAAAATGATCGCTCACAAACGAGTAGCGAAAAAAATACACACTAAAAAATCCAAGGACTGGAAACAGCGAGATCACATAGTATGCGGTGGCAAAGAATACTGCGCGAGTCCAAGAGGTTTTGGAATGCACGGACATGTTTCCTTTTTGGAAGAGGCCACCTGTCGTCACGCTCCAAATGAGCGCGAACAAAAATAACGCGCCCAATAGCGGCAGCCATGCCACTAGCTGCCCAGAATGAACTTCCCACCTCGGGTAGATAAAGATGAGCGGATGCGGCCAGATCAGTTTGCTGAGGTAAAACCAAATGGCTCGTCCTGCGATGATAAAACGTTCCGGCAAACTCTGGGACCAGTCAGGACCGACGGCGTGTGCGTGAAATTTCTGTTCCCAAACCGTCCACGCGCTCGCAAACAATGAAACCACAGCAAATGGCGCAAATGCCAACACATCGCGCCGATGGATCTTTCCGCGTAGCCACCAGATGCAGAGCACGAGAACAAAAGGCAGCATCACCACTGATGTTTTGCTTAACGTCGCGAGGGTGAAACAGAGTAGCGATGAAGCAAATAACATTCCGGCCCAGCGTTTCCCCGTCCGCACGGGAAAGGAACTCGCGCATTGCTGCGACGTCGTCTCTTCCCGCTTCTCCCATACCAAAAACAAGAAGATCGAGAGCAGATAAAACAGGCACGATTGCGTGTTCTTCAGTTCCGTAATCCACGCCACTGATTGCACCATTACCGGATGCAAAGCCCAAAGTGCAGCACCAAACCATGCACCCCGAACTTGGAGAAGCTTCAGAACGCGCCAAAAAAGGATTGCCGAACTGGCGTGTAACAAAACGTTAAGAGCATGATATGGCAGTGGATTGAGGCCAATAAGCTTATGCAACGTCCAGAACGTCGTAAGTACAAGCGGATAATAGACGGCTTGCGCACTTGTCCAGATTTCCTTTAAGCCCAGCGGCCCGATGACACAGGGATTGCGTGTCAGATGCGATTCATCATCCCAAATAAAGCCGGCACGGAATGCCTGCGCATATGCAATGAAAACGAGAACACTTAGAAGCAGTGCCCAAAACCAGTCTCGCCTCCAGAATGAGACAGATTTTTCAAAAACTGGCACGAATTGATCCAACAGTTGCCGTCAGCCTTAAGAAAGTCGCAGGAACTCCAATTGGCATCAGGGAGACTGAGCACCAGTCTCTTTCGCGACGCGAAGGTTTTCTTCCGCCTCCGGAAAATCTGGGTGAAGGCGCAGCGCTTCTTCAAATTGTGCGATCGCCTGTGAAGAATTTCCCTCTCGCATAAAAACTTTGCCGAGATAGTTGTGTGGTTGCGCCAGTTTCGGATTCAGTGCAGATGCCTTCTGAAAATGACCTTTTGCTTCTGCGATGTCGCCGTTTTCAAAGAGCAAATCGCCTAGATCGAGATGAGCGTCGACATGATTGGGATCTAACTCTAAGGTCCGCCGATACTCCGTGATTGCCTGTTCGGGTTTGCCATATTTTTCAAGGAATGCGCCATACCCATAGTGCGCTTGTGGCGACTTCGGGGCGAGATGAACGGCCGTTGCACATTCGGCAGCCGCCTCATCGCTGCGGCCAAGCTGATCCAAAACATAGGCATAGCCGGAATGATATTCAGCGTTCTGCGGCTCGATCCGCAATGCTTGTTCAAAATGGCTCCGGGCATCCTTGAGCTCACCCTTCCCCGCCAACAGTGAGGCGAGATTCACATGCGATTTTGCAGAACGCGGATTCAAGCGTATCGCCTCGCCAAATTCCTTCGCGGCTTCATCATCTCGTCCCGAGTCCTGCAGTTCAGTAGCATAATTGACGTGGGCGCGTGCGCTTGTTGGAAGGTCCGCAACGATCGAGGACAAGCGTTCGAGCTTCCCTTGAGCACTGTGCACCTCCGCAAACCAGAGCATTCCAAGAGGAATGACGAAGATAGCGAGCCATTTTACGCCGTGCAGAGCCCAGCCGGGCAGAAAACCACCTAACGAAACCTCTGCCATGCCACCGCTAATCCCCAGAGATTGCCGTGTCGATTTTTCGCGGACTTTCCAAATGAAACCATCGTAATAAAAATGAAGCAGAGCGGACGCTGTTACGACACCAGTGAGAATACGTTTAACGGCATCAATCCCGATATACGATTTTGACAAACTCATTCCACCGTAGGCGAGCACCAAGCCTACGTACACGCCGACCAACGCCCCGCTGCGACGAAACACAAAGCGCATGAAACCACCGATCGAGCTGTCGCTCTCGACTCGCTTTCGATTGTAGATCCAAACAAGCGAAAGGTACTGCACATCGTGGAACACTTCGAACAATGCAATGCCAACAAGCACGCTGGCGACAATGTTATTGCAGTACCACCAGAACGAGATGCTCGTAATTAGAAGCACGAGTTTTACAGGGCTTGGTCGTTTCCCGTTGCTCCACATCCAAATGAAATTGGCAAGAAACACCGCTGAGGCCAACACCGCTAGCGTCAGCAATCCCTGTTGCATGGCTCGTAGAAGCGAGGGCGGTATTAACGGTCCGCCGGCGGAGTAGTACGTTTCCAGCGTGTCTGTCATACGTTGCGGAGACAGAAGCACAGCAGTTGCAAACCAAATTGCGCACAGCGCGAAATCGACGCGACGCGTTATATCGGCAAAGGATCCAACTTTCGCATCGTAAATGCGGCAGAATCCGTAGGTTTGCATCATTCCATGCCAGACGCCCCAGAGGAACGCCACCAGCACGATTCCTTGCAGGCTCCAGAGCGAAAATGCCGCACAGACGGCAACCAGAAAAATCGGCGCCAAAATGAAACGCCACCTGAACCGCCGAAACAGCGCACGGTCGCCATACGCGCGAATCATTCCTGGCAGATGGTGACCCATCGCGCCAAACGCAGCGACGAAAAGATAAATATCCTCGGCACTCCAGAGGCCCTGCGCTGCAACGAAAATCGGCACGAGTAATAACGGTGTGCACACATACAGAATCAGGTCGCGCCAACTGTCCAAAATCCACAAGTTGGCTTTGCGCGCGGCCGTTGTCGCAGCCGGCGCAGTGGGCAACGTTTGCGCAGATGAAATCCCCGGGACGAACTGCATGCCTTAGCGAATGCCAGCTTCTCTCAGATCACGCACAAAATCAATCTCGACGTTCACTGCAATTTAGATGAACGAACTAGTCACCGCGATCCTTTTACCGCGAGTGGTTGATAGACGAGAATCTGTACGTTACACGTGCTCGGTTCATCCTTGGCCAATGGCAAAACACGCGCCTGCGCAGCGAACGTTCCCACAAACGCCACTAATCATCGCGATTTGTGCTGTTCTCGTCGGGACTACCTGGTTGGTGTTTGCGCAGACCGTACGGCACCAATTCGTTACCTACGACGACCCACAATATGTTTATGCGAATCCAGATGTCTCCGCGGGCATTTCGCTACTGCGGCTAAAATGGGCCTTTACGCACCCAATAGCTGGCAACTGGCATCCGCTGACGACGATTTCACACATGTTGGATTGTCAGCTACACGGACTGGATCCCGCCAGCCATCATTTCACTAATGTTCTTTTCCACACGATCGCTGTTGTCCTTCTGTTCCTCGTTCTCCGGCAAATGACTGGCAGTTTGTGGCGGAGCGCTTTCGTTGCGGCGTTATTCGCAATCCATCCATTACACGTAGAATCCGTTGCCTGGATTTCGGAGCGCAAGGACGTGCTAAGTGCCGTGTTTTTCATGCTGACCCTGGGTGCCTACGTGCGCTATGTCCGTGCACCATCGATCACGACTTACTTGCTCCTCCTGCTCCTATTCGCATTCGGGCTGATGTCGAAACCGATGCTGGTGACGGTTCCTTTCGTCCTCCTGCTTTTGGATTACTGGCCGCTGGGCAGAATTCCACATGCCACATTGTCAAAAGCTTCGGCGCGGCAAGCGGCCAGCAGCAGCCAGTTGGCAGTCATGGGTCGTGTGGTAATTGAAAAGGTTCCTCTGTTTGTGCTCTCCGCGTTGTCGTCTGGGGTAACATTATTTACACAATTCCAAAGCACAGGTACCATGTCCCAGTTGCCATTAGCATGGCGATTAAACAACGCTGCTGTTAGTTACGTCATCTATATCTGGCAGATGTTCTGGCCCGTTCGGCTGGCGGCCTTCTACCCGCATCCTAACGATCAGCTCTACCTGTGGCAGGTTCTATTCGCAATTGCGTTTTTGATTGCAATGACGTTTTTGGCAGTTCATTGGCGAAAAAAACGACCTTACATTCTTACCGGCTGGCTTTGGTATGTTGGCATGCTCGTGCCCGTAATCGGCGTTGTAGAGGCCGGCGAGCAAGCGCGCGCGGATCGATACACTTACCTGCCACAAATTGGGTTATATCTTCTGATTACCTGGGGCATTACTGACCTGACAGAATTTATAATGACGCTCCCGTTATCGGGACTGCTCATAACAGGCTGGAAATCTCCCGTTCGTGGAGCGGGCAAAAACCCGGCCCACATCCCACGCACTCGTCTAACCGACACCACCATAGGCCAACGGACGTTATGCGCGGTTATGGCGACAGCGATCATCATACCATTAGGATGGCGCGCATTCGTGCAAACGTCGTACTGGAAAAACACCGAAGTGCTCTGGAACCATGCACTCGCTGTTACCAGTGACAATGACGTAGCACATTTCAACCTGGGGTATTTTTTCGTGCAGCGCGGAGACTTGGACAGCGCGATTTCCCATTTCGAAACGGCATTGCAGATTCGCACTCGCAACAATGCGACCCATTACAACTCTGGCAGCGCGGTCATCGAAAATAATCTAGCCAACGTCCTCGCTCAAAAGGGTCGCCTGAAAGAGGCAATCGACCATTATCAAAATGCGATGAGACTGCGACCCAATTATGGCGATCCTTATCTGAATCTTGGCAACATTTTATTCCGCCAGGGCCGAATCGACGACGCGATCGTCCAATGGCAGAAGGCGCATGCGACTGAATCAAAAGACGCACGGTTCCACACTACTTTGGGCGATGCTTTTCTGAAAGCCGGATTACAAATGGATGCACTGGCCGAGTACGAGTACGCAGCGCGCATCTCCGTCGAGGATCCGCTGCCGCGTAACAATCTTGCATGGCTCCTCGCCACGTCCTCGGATGCTTCGATGCGAGATGGTAAGCGAGCAGTGGAATTCGCCAATGAAGCCGTAAGGCTTTCTGATGGCAAAGATCCCAACTATCTCCGGACGCTTGCAGCCGCCTGGGCTGAAAGCGGTCGTTTCGCCGAAGCGGCAGAAACCGCGCGCCGGGCGTTCCACGCTGCCGAGTCGTTCGACAATCGCGGTTTGTTGAACGCCCTTCGGGACGAAATCGCGCTCTACGAACTCGGGTTACCATACCATAGGTAACACCGCCCAAATATTTGTTGTAATGCGCCGGCACGATTTTCCCATTGCGCGATAGTTAGCCTCACCAATCTTCCTGCGTTCGACTGCGTCTCCCAGGTATTGTCGCGAGAGGCCGAATGAGCGAAGCCAACCGCGTTGCACCATGACCTACCGGTCGGTTATCAGCCTTTTCTTGGAGAAAACGGTCTGCGTGAAAAGCAAACGGCCGGGCCCTGTGACAGAGCCCGGCCGCTGTGAATTATGCTTGTTTGTGCTTTAGAAGCGCTTCTTCAATCCGACGTACCAGAATCGGCCTTTAATTGTGGCTAACGATTCGTCATAGCCGTTCTCGAACGATCCAGCTACGAATGGCGGCTCTGAATCGGCCACGTTTTGCATACCGAGCGTGATTGTGGTGTTGTTGAGCCACCACTTCCAGTTGCTGCAGCCGTACTCAGCCGTGGACACAGGAACCACATTCTTATCCTTGCCGTCTTTCGTAGCCACGTTCTTGCCACCATCCTTGGCGAAACCGGGCACCTCTGCCGGCGCCGGCGGTGGCAGGTTAAACGTGTAATTGGCAATCAGATCAAGCGTCGTCCATTGATCCACTTTGCGTGCACCCTGAGGGAATGGACCGCTTCTAGGCTCTTGTGGCTTTAGGGATCCTGTAAGGCTGATGTTATCATCCTCGTATTGGCTGGTCCAATGGACTACAGCGCCCACATCGAGCCCGGCAGCCCATGTATCGGCTGGACCGTCGTAGAACACGCTGAAGTTAGCCCGATGCCACGGTAGCGAACTGGTAAGGGCGAAAGAACTAGGCACGAACTCACCGTTAATGCCGAATCGTTTTGTGTCGGGCGAAACCTGCAGCTCGGCTCGGGATAGCCAGGTGCCATTAACCGTAGTGGTCAATCGCCCGAAATCGCCGTGACCGAAGATTGAAGTATCCAGGATGTAGATTCCCTCGTAATCGAGACCTTCGAAGACAACACCCGAGAGGTTCTGGTTAGGATCGATAACGAGCGTGACCGGACCCAGTTGACCAGGAACGGTGCTAGGACCGCGGAACACCAAAGGCCCGTTCGTCTGCTCCCCAAAGAGTTCAAGTGTGGTTTGTGCACCGAGCGCCGTCACTATGTCGCGCATATCGATGTGCCACCAGTCAGCGCTGAGTGTCAACCCCTTAATCCATTTCGGGCTGTAAACGGCGCCGTATGTCCATTCATACGCCACTTCTGGATGCAGGAATGGATTACCCGATATGCGTTCCTCGATTTGTGGCTCGGTTTGGGGTGAAAACGGATCTGCGACAATTGGGAAGTTCTGGCTGCCTGAAGGTGCAACTTCCGACAGGTTCGGCGCATGAAACGCTTCAGTATAGCTGCCACGCAGGGTAACCGCGCCGATGTATTTCGGATCAACCGGTTGCCAACGCACAGATACTTTTGGTTTCTGCGCATTGTACTGGACGGACGCCGCCGGTATCGCCGGATTCAGAACGGCAGAGGTGTTGGTGCTGTACCATTCCTCACGCTCGGCAAAGTCCACTTCCAAACTGTAGAAGCCGGGGAAATTCCACGTAGGACTCGTGAAGGGCACCCTTACTTCTTCGTAGATACCCCAGATATCACGGTTAACCTTGAAGCCCTGACCGTCCGTCGATCCAATCGATTGAAAGGTCTGGTTCAACGGGTCGCGGTCGCGCGTAAATCTTGGCGCATCATACTCACCACCGATGGCAAACGAGACAGGACCCGCCGGCAGGTTGAACAGGTCGCCATTGAACGTGAGGTAACCAATCGGCAACTCGTATTCGCCGCTATTGTGCAGGTTAACGTAAACCTGCGATCTCGCGGATTTGGTGTTGTTGCCTGTGAAGTTCAGGAAGGGATCAAAGGCGGTCGCCGGATTCGTATCCAAAAGCGCCTGGCGTAGGCCCGGTTGGCTAACTTCGCCGACGGATATGTCATTACCTTCATTACGCGAATAGCGGAAGCCGCCTTCCCAGCTCCAAGTCTTGAAGTAATCTCCGATCCAGCCGAACTCGCCGCGCAACCCGACGTCGAAGAGGTAATCATAATAGGTAAACTTCTCACTTCTCGGACCTGTGTCATTAATACCACGGAACCGAACACCAGTGGTCACCGGAAGGCCCGAGCCATCAGGGAAGAAGTTCGGAATCGTGGCGTTCGCGACCGTGAACGGATTCCATGCGTTCACGATCGGCACACTGATACCGGACGGGCTAAACCCAACGCTCGTCCCAGGAATCTTGAATGGATCAGGCGTAAACGGCACCGCTGCCAATGACGAATCGAAGAATGATCGTGATACTTTGAAATCGCTGAATACGCTCAGGTATTTGTCACAAATATCTCGGGTAAACGAACCGTAGTAAACCTGCCGATCTCCCGGTGGCAGTGCCGGTGTTATGGCGGCGAAGTTATATGCTACATAATTGCCGTCCGCAGTCGCCGAGGTATTGAATAGACCGAACTGTCCAGGCGTCTTGTAAAATGGAGAAGTGCTCGGGCCGGTTGACGAATGCGGCAGCGGCGTGTTTACACCTGGTTGCGGAAGCCCGCCCGGGCCGAAAAACATTCCCGGGTTCAGGCGAAAACTTCCGACGCGTCCAGGTTCGTTACCACTGCGCGCATCGAATCCTCCAAATGGGCGGAAATTTCCGTTGGCGGAGATGTCGCGGTCCGCGCTGAAGATTCCACCGGTGCGCTCCCAGAAATCGGCGATCACAACGATATCCGTTTTGTCATCGCCGGTGCCGGCTTTCAACCATGCTTCCCACTCGCCCATGTCACCGGAACCTCCGAGATCTGAGTTCCCGTAGGTGCCTCCGATTTCGAGGCCACGGAATTTGTGGATCAGGAAGAAGTTGACCACACCAGATATGGCGTCAGAACCGTACACGGCCGAAGCGCCATCCTTAAGGATGTCTACGTGATCGATCATCGAAAACGGAATCAGGTTGATATCGACGCCGCTGCTGAATCCTGCGCCGGCTAGCGAACCGAAGGCGACCCGCTTGCCATCGATGAGGACCAGGGTCTCTTTCGGCAACAGACCGCGCAAGTTGAACTGAATCGTGCCATCACCGCCGTTGCCGATATTCAGGTTAACCGTGCCGCCTGCCTGCTGCGGAATAAATTCCTGCAAATCGGTGGCGCTGCGGATACCCAGTTTCTCGATGTCCTGCGGCCGGTACGTATCAACCGGGTTCGGGCCGGTCTCTTCCGCCGTGGGAATGTTCGAACCGGTCACGACGACGCGTTCGACCTCAGCCGTGGACGGTGGGGCGGCGGCAGGCTCTGCAGGTACAGCGGGAGCCGGCAACTGCGCGAATGCGTTCGACGCAAGAATGAATGGAAATCCGACGCCCGCCATCAAAGCGAGACGAACGAATCTAAACGTTTTTAGTGCGTTCTTAATCATTAGTTTCTCCATTGGTTTGGTTAGGTTTTGGCAGGTGTATTAAATTTCTAAGGCCCTGACAAGTTTTTTTTTCACTTTTTTGAATTTTTTTTGAACGACAAAATCAGGGCATTTGTCGCTCGGAACCTCCTCTAGCGGAAGAGGCGATAGCCTGGCAAGCTTTTTTTTAAAAAAAATCAAGCAGACTGGCTGCTCGAAATCGCAGATGAAGCGTGAAATCATTTGATGTCGGCTGGTGGATGGAATCCGAAATCGGTTTGCAATTTTTGCCAAAGCCAATCGACGAATTGATCCTTCTTGATCGCTGCGGCGTTGTCGGCCATCAGCTTCTCCGCTTTTTCGACACTGCCGTTCAGACAATATAAGTATGCGAGCAGGAAGACATCGTTCGTACTAAACACGCCTCGGTCTTTCTGGCTCTGCAGAAAATCAATTGCTTGTCCGATCTTCCGTTGCGCCAACGCTCCGGCAATGAGGTCCGGCATGACCTCCAGAGGTGGCGTCGAGGAATCGTTCGCCACGCGCTCGGCAATAGACACCCTGAGCGCATCGCTCCCCAACACCTCCAGGACTGGTATCCGCAAACGTGAATGACGCAGATAAAGGTCGAGCTCAGCCAGCTTGTTGCTGCCAACCGTTTCAGACAGATAGCGCGACTGCCGCACGATAAAAAACGACTCGAGTTCGGCAACAGTCGAAGTCAATGTCTCGGGCCAGATTCGACTGATCAAGGAAGAATGGATAAAGCGTTGAACCGCCGCAGGCGCGGTCAGATACGTTAGTGCGAACCGGTGATTTGCTTCATCCTCCCATGGGTGATCGCTTAGCCGCTTGGGATAAATATCGGTGAGAGGGGCGGTGTCCGACGTGATCCGATCAATGTCATCGCCGTCCATCAAAAACAGCGCGCCCATTTGCTGTGGGACTTCGATACCAATCCGTCGCAAATCTGCGCCCGTCGCCGAATCACCCCACAGTTGACGAAGTTGATCTTCAGCGACCCTGCGACCGGTCCCATTGATACCCATCATGATCCAGTCCTGATCCGCGCTTCCCCAAACCGACGCGTTCGGAAATGCGTTGTGAAAGGCGCGCAAAATCGCTTTTGTTTCATTCAATTTCAGTTGATAGATCGGAAGCCAGAAAGTCGCGATTCCATTCTCCTTTAGGCGGCTTCGCATCAGCGAGAAAAATTCCTGCGTGTAGAGATTGACAGCGCCGGCTACTTTCGGCGGGGG
>DASTMV010000095.1:0-10663 GCA_035713885.1 Candidatus Udaeobacter sp.
AATCAGTAAGCGGAAGCAAAACACTGATTCCTCCAATCATTAGCGGCAATGTCGGCACCGTTCTCCTTGATAGTGGCGAACCTTGCTCAACGATCAGACTCAGCAGACCGGCAATGAGAAGTATCAATAGGAAATTGATTCCGAAGAAACGCATTCCCACAAACGCCCCGACGAGCAAAACAGCGAGAAAAAAACTTCGAATCGCAGCACGACCGAGTTTGATGATCCCGGCGGCGATGATGCCAAGCACGGCTGGCTTAAGAACGTAGAGCGCATTCGTAACTTGAGGCAGCTTGCCGTAATGAACATAAAGCCAGCTTAGAACGATCATGGCAATCGCACCTGGCAAAATGAATGTGAGGCCAGCCAGAATTCCGCCCCACAGCTTGCGTTTCAAATAACCAACGTAAATGGCCAGCTGTAGCGCCTCAGGCCCGGGAAGCATATGGCAAAAAGCCATAATCTTGATGAAACGATCTTTGGACAACCATCGACGCTTTTCCACCATGTGATTAAACATCATCGTGATCTGCGCCACCGGACCGCCGATGTTGACAAACCCGAGAAAGAGGAAATAAAGAAACACTTCCCGCCAGGACGGCATCTGATCGGGGGCGAGCTCGTTTTCCTGGGTGTGATTCATCGTGGCTGCAAGAACACGTAAAGCGCGTCAAAGCATTCAAAGCCGCGCCGCAGAATCTCTTGATCAGACAAACCTTCTTTCGCCCATCCTTTGAGAACACGATCGATTCCGACCGCCTCAACGCGCTGAAATCGCGCATCGTCTAAATCCGCGTCGTGGATCATCTCTCCAATCTTGACGAGCGACTTATCTGAAATCGCAAACCTCTTTGTGAGCGTTTCGAAGGTGCAGTAGTTCCCGTGATGAGAGAATTCAGCGTCAAGCATGTCGAACGAAATGGCGCCCGGAATCGCGTCTGGAGTCGACGCGAAAACGAATTTTGGCTTGCGATCAATGAATCGTGCGATTAACCACGCTGACCCGACGCGGTCGATCTCAGGGCGCGGACGCGTCAGCCACGTCTTCCCCTGATATTGTCTGGTGTCCAAAATTTCCAGTTGTCGCGAGCGCTTCGGTCCCTCTGCTCGCCGCAGCAGCATCGCTACATCGTGTCCACGAGGGCTGTCGAAAAAATCAACCGCGTGGACCTCTCGAAACCGTCGCGTGAGCCTCTCGAGTCCCGATACCGCATCTTCCGCATTCATCTTTTTTCTGTGTGCGATAAAACTCTGAAGAGCTTTCCGTAGCTCGCCGTAGTCTTTTGCACAGACGTCGTTGAACATTGTTATGACCTTCTCCCTGGTCAGGCCCTCGATTTCTTGTGCACGAACGAGCGTCGAATCGCCTCCATAATCACGAATCTGCTGTGCGAGCCATTGGAACCCCTCGTACTGCGCGGGCGTATCTGGCAGGAGATATGTCGATGTCTTGATCTGCACAGCGCCCATCTTTTTCAGACGCCGCCACACCGCTACACGTTCGGTATTACGGTTCGTTGGCAGGCTAAACAGCAGGAGGAGCCACGAGGTTGCCGTAATCACAACTTAGGCTGGCAAAATGAAAGATGTATTGCAAATGTTATTTGAACTTACATTTGGGCTATCTTGTCTTAAAAAGATTAGAACCGTATCACAACGGAGGATTCCATGATCAAAAACCTTATTTGTTGTACAACAATTCTCCTTGGACTTATCTCGACCGCGCTCGCCGCTAACCTGGACACGGTACGAATCGACGAACTAACCGGGCTTAAGGGAAAAATGAATGAGAAGGAAGGCGTTTATAAAATCACCCTCCCGCGCAGTGATGTGAAGGTCGCTGTCGATGGATGGATCATGCCGCCGTTCATGGGTTTAGGCACTTGGGCCGCGTTCACCGCCACAAAAACTGGCGCCATGGTCATGGGTGACACAGTTCTCTTCGAAGACGAAGTCAGTGCCGCGATGTCAACTTCGCTCGACAACGGACTCAACGTAACGGCGCTGCATAACCATTTCTTCTTCGATCGGCCGAACGTTTACTTCATGCACATCGAAGGCGAAGGCTCCACTGACAAATTGGCGAGCGCGATCAGAAAAGTCTATGACGGCATTAAGCAAATCCGCGTGGCCAATCCGCAACCGAAGGATTCCTTCGGCACCAAATCGTTGCCGGATCGGAACTCGATAAACGCGGCACCTCTCAACGAGATCTTCGGAACGCAAGGCGAATCGAAAGATGGAATGGTGAAATTCACTTTCGGTCGTCCTGCAAAAATGCACGGGATCACACTCGGCAATGCCATGGGTGTTAACACGTGGGCGGCCTTCGCCGGTACGGACGACAATGCGATCGTCGATGGCGATTTCGCAGTCACGGAAGATGAATTGCAGCCGGTGTTGAAATCGTTGCTCAAAGAGAAGATCAAGATCGTCGCCATCCATCAGCACATGACGCACGAACAGCCGCGGATCATGTTCTTCCACTATTGGGGCAGAGGCACGGCCAAAGACCTGGGGCAGGCTGTCAAAGGTGGACTTCTCATCGGGGGACTGCTTGGGGTCAGCTCGCCATTAGAAAATTGAGCGCGTTCGTGTCCAAGACAGCTTACATGGCCGTTGCGCTTTGTTGCACAGACATCGTTGTCGTCTCTGCGCAAAACGCGGTGCCAATCAAATTAGAAAGGAGAATCGCCTTACAGGGTGTCGAGGGACGGATCGATCATTTTGCATTCGATCGCGCTGACGAAAGATTGTTTGTTTGCGCGCTCGGGAACAACACCGTTGAAGTTATCGATTTGCGCAAGGGTGAGCGCGTCCACTCGATCACGAGTCTCGCCGCACCGCAGGGAGTGGGCTATGCCACAGAGGTCAAACGATTGTTTGTCGCCAATGACAAAGACGGTATTTGCAAGATCTACGATGGAAAATCATTCCAGGTTGTCGGGGAGGTGAATCTTAAAGATGATGCTGACAATGTTCGATACGATGAAGCGACGAAAAAAATCTATGTTGGATTTGGCAGTGGAGGCATTGCCGTCGTGAACGCGCCAGACGGGAAACAGGTCGGCTCGATCAAACTCAGCGCACATCCCGAAGCTTTTCAGCTGGAGAAAAACGGAAGCCGAATTTTCATCAATGTTCCCAACTCGCGCCATGTAGCGGTAGGCGATCGCGGCAAAGGCGAAGTCATTGCAACATGGAAAACAGACTTGGCCTTTCGAAACTTCCCTATTGCGCTCGACGAAGCAAATCACCGATTGTTTGTCGGCTGCCGTCTGCCTCCCAAGCTGGTCGTGCTGAACACCGATTCGGGTGATGTCGTTGCGAAGATCGATATCTCTGGCGATTCAGACGATGTCTTCTACGATAGCAAACGCCATCGCATTTATGCGATTTGTGGCGCTGGCAGGGTCGACATCATCGAACAGGCTGATCCACAGACCTATAAGACCTTAACCAAGGTCGACACTGCAAATGGCGCTCGCACCGGGCTCTTTGTTCCAGAACGCGACACTTTATTCGTAGCTGTTCCGCATCGGGGCTCACAACAAGCAGAAATTCGCTGTTATCGGGTCGAATAGCCCTCCTTCGCATTCTAACAAATCATAAGAACATGGGCTTACACGATAAGGTATTGCTCGTCAGCAACTCGACCGTTCACGGCCGCGGCTATCTTGATCATGTCGAATCCGAGATCAAAAGCTTCCTCGGAAGCGCGCGACGCGTATTGTTTTTTCCTTTCGCGTCGCATGATCGCGACGCCTATACCGCAACCGTTAGAAAGCGATTTCGTGACATGGGCTATTCGGTCCAATCTGCGCACGAAACAACTGTTCCACAGAAGGCTGTCGAGGAAACCGACGCAATTTTTGTCGGCGGAGGCAACACCTTTCGACTACTGAAGGCTCTGCAGGATCTCGATCTCATTAACGCGATCCGCGGCAAAGTAAGCAGCGGAGCGCCTTACATCGGCAGCAGCGCTGGTTCGAATGTCGCTGGACCAACAATCAAGACGACGAAGGACATGCCAATCGTTCAGCCGCGCTCATTTGATTCCCTGGGCCTTGTCCCGTTTCAGATCAGTCCTCACTATCTCGATCCCGACCCGAACTCCACCCACATGGGTGAAACGCAGGAAGAACGAATTCTGCAATTTCTCGAAGAAAACGACACTCCGGTCGTCGGCATTCGCGAAGGAGCGTGGTTGTTATGCAACGATGATAAAGTCACTCTGAAAGGTCAAACCGGAGCGAGGATTTTCCGGCGCGGGCAGGTTCCAGTCGAGGCGACGCCTGGCGCCGAAATCTCGAAGTTAATTCAAGGGTGCAATGCAATCTAAAGGAACGCTTTTACTGAGTCGCAGCGATGTCGAAGCCCTGTTGACTCCACGCGATTGCATCGAGGCGCTAGAAAATGTCTTTCTGCTGCAAGGGCAGGGAAAAATTCCGATCCCGGGAATTCTCGGAATAAAGGCCCCGGCAGGCGGCGTGCACATAAAAGCCGGGTTGTTACCAGGCGACAGAAACTACCTGGTTGCAAAACTCAACGCCAACTTCCCAGGCAACAACGCGGACTTCGGTTTACCGACTATTCAAGGCGTGATTGTCGTATTCGACGCAGGGAATGGTGTCCCGCTCGCGATTCTCGATTCAATCGACATTACAAATAAGCGCACCGCCGCAGCTTCAGCGGTCGCAGCAAAATATCTCGCTCGAAAAGACTCATCTATCGCAACGATCTGCGGCTGCGGACAGCAGGGTCGGGCACACCTTCGCACGATTCTTTTGATCTTACCGTTGACGAAAATCTACGCGTTCGATGCGAACGAACGCGCGGCGATTGATTTCAGAAATCAACTTTTGCCCGAACTGAAGATCGATATCGAACTTGTTCGTGATTTGGCTGGAGCGATTCAAAAAAGTGACGTTTGTATCACGTGCACGACCGCGAAGGAATCCTTCGTGAGGAAAAAAGATGTCAGGCCGGGCACTTTTATCGCAGCAGTAGGCGCAGACGATGAACACAAACAGGAAATTGATTCGGCGTTGATCGCCTCGGCGAAAGTTGTTACAGACAGTTTGGAACAATCTTGCACGATTGGCGAGGTGCATCATGCAATCGTCCAGAGCTTGATGCGAAAGGAAGATGTTTACGCGGAGCTGTGCGAAATTGTTGCCGGGCAAAAAATGGGTCGCATCGCTGATGATGAGATCATCGTTTTCGACAGCACCGGCGTCGCCATTGAGGACGCTGTTGCCGCGGGTTTCGTCTATGAAAGAGCTCGCGCAAACCACATCGGCACCGATTTCCACTTTGCGGTCTGAGGTTGTTAAATGGGATTACCAACACGATGGTCGATGGAGTTTTTGCAATCACCGAAAATCAACCACAATCCGGAATAAAAGAGTGTCTTCGATTCCACGATGGATAACTGGGTGTTTGCTTGGGCTCGTCTGTGGCACTGCGATGGGCAACGGACCCTATCAGTTTGCAATCGAGATACCGATTGGGGGCGAGGGCGGCTGGGACATTTTAACGGTCGATTCGTCTGCGAGCCGTCTTTATCTCTCGCATGCGACGAAAGTTGTCGTTGTTGATCTGAGTAAAAATGCCGTCGCCGGTGAAATTGCAGACACACCGGGCGTGCACGCATTCTTGGCCGTACCCGAAGTGCAACGCGGTTTCTCGTCGAATGGCAAGGAATCGAAATCGAGCGTTGTCGATCTAACAACATTGAAGACGATTTCGAAAATTGACACCGGCCCAAGCCCCGACGCTATCATTTACGAGCCACGTCATGGTGAGGTCTACGTTTTCAATCACACCGGAAATTCGGTCACCGTTATTGACGCGAAAGCCGCTACCGTCTCGGCGACGATCCCGTTGGAAGGAAATCCAGAATTTGCAACAGTAGATGAAGCGGCAGGGCGCGTTTACTGCAACATCGAGGACAAGAGCGAAGTCGCGGTGATCGATGTGGACAAACATGAAGTCGTCGCACACTGGTCGCTGGCGCCGGGCGAAGGACCAAGCGGAATCGCTTTGGATTCCAGGCATCATCGTTTGTTCTCGGGGTGTCACAACAAAACGATGGTGATGCTCGATACCGAAAGCGGAAAGGTGATGGCAAGCGTTCCGATTGGCGGCGGCGTGGACGGTTGTGCCTTCGATGACGGAAGGCAGCTTGTGTTCGCTTCCTGTGGAGACGGCACCACAACAATCGTGAGAGAGGAAACGCCAGACAAATTGACAGTCCTTCAAACGTTGAAGACCGAGCGCGGCGCGCGAACGATGGCGCTCGACCCCAAGTCGCACTTGATATATTTGCCGTCGGCGCAGTTTCAACAGCCACCCTCGCCGTCTCCCGGTATGTCTCCAGGACGCCCCATCGTTGTGCCCAACACACTCAAGCTTCTCGTCTACGGTCCCGCTGAATCGGTGAAACAATAGGAGACGCGACGATTTGCGGGTGAAGGACGGTTTCGTCCAGCAAGTCCGCTCTTAAATAGCGGTGCTACTGACCCCGGACGATGTTCACCAAAGCGAGCCGTTCTTTCCCGCCTTTCACCACTACACTCAGAACAAAGCCAATCCTGCGGGCGTAAAACTTGTGCTCAACATTGCCAGGCTCCAGCTGCGTGAACTCCTTTGTCAGAAGACAATTTCTGAATTTAGCGAGCGGAACCGCGGCCGTTTCATGTAAGCTCAATACAGTTGCCTCGTCTTGAGCAAGGGGTGCCGCTAATTCTTGAAAATAGTGATCGTTAACTTGTGGATGCGCTTCCATAATGACTCCAGGCCGTGCTCCATTCATACCAGCTCTCCACGTTCCCTCGGTGCTTACCACATTGCCATGCCTATCAAGTTCCTCGGTGTCCTCCCCGAAGTACCAGACGTTTCCGTCGCGGTCTTGTGCGAAATAATCAAACGTGTTCTCCTGTAAGACACCACGCACAAAGACTCTGTCGTGCACTACGCGACAGGTAACTCCTGCGATGACTATCGTTCTTTCTGTAACTGCAAACAGATCTCTTTCCTTACTCATTTCTTTACGCCCCCTGTAGATAAAAGTGACGCCCGGTGGCAATGGGAAAAACGGATTGTCAATTTTAACCGTGAAGTCCGCCGGATTAATATCGTCTGCTGCTCCAACTGCGTCCGCGCCTGTTAGATTCAATACCGACAGCGCAACTACAGCTGCGAAAGCTGTTATGATGTTTTGTCTTTTCATATGCATTTTCCCTTTGGTTGATCTAGGTGGCTGCGGGTCCGGAGGAGACGAAGAACCTAGCGGGGTGAAAGTCCTCCGCCTGATTCAGATCCGTTTAGCAACGCCGAGTTTGAAAAAATCGCGGGTCTTGGTCAAGTCAAAACCCGATGCAAGCGCTTCAATTTAGTTTTGCTCGTGCGCGACGCTGCGTTGATGCGCTTCGTCATTTGCTCTCCGGCGGTTACCAATAAAAGATTAGATGTGCCACGATTAGCAATTGCGATGTTGGTCGTAGCCGTGACGCGCATTGCGTTTGGGCAAGGCGGTCCACCCATGATCACCGATGATCCAGGAACACCTGGAAACGGTAAATGGGAAAACAATTTCGCGATCATATTCGAACACCGCCCTGATGAAACATCGATCGACGTGCCAGAGATCGACCTGAATTATGGCGTTGGCGACCACATTCAGCTTACGTTACAAACGGCGCCGGAACTTTTGAAACGAAGCGGTCATGGACTAATCGGCGGACCAGGCGGGACTGAAGCCGCGGCAAAGTGGCGCTTTCTGGACGAAGCAACCAGCGGTCTCGACATGTCGATGTTTCCCCGCGTCCTTTTTAACATCGTGCAATCATCAGTGCGCCGCGGTCTCGCTGAAGATGGCACACGTTTTCAAATTCCATTTCAAGCTGCGAAGACCTTTGGCCGCTTGCACATAGATCTCGAGTTCGGTCCGCGAGCGAGCAGCGTTGGGCGAAGCGAATGGTTAGATGGAATTGTCTGCGGGTTCGATCTTAGCAAATCAACAATGTTGATGGCGGAGCTTCATGATGAATCGCGAATGAACTTCAGCCGCGACGTGCTCACGCTCAATTTCGGCTTGCGGCACGAGTTCACTGAAAACTATATACTGATTGTGTCGATGGGACACGAGCTTCGATCGCCCGATCAGCCGACGGCACTAATTGGCTATTTCGGGATGCAATTCGTTTATTGAAAGAGATCAATGCGCTTTTGAAGCGGGCTTTTGCGGAAAGATCAGAATCAACGCGATGATCACCACCAGGAGCACGAACGACGCGGTGTAACGGTTCAGAGCCAGGCCGCCTTTCGCGATCGGCTTGTCGAGAAAATCGCCGAGGGTGGCTCCGAGCGGGCGAGTCAAAATGAATGCAGCCCAAAACAAAATGACCCGCGAAAAGCTCGTGAGGTAGTAAAGAAGAGCAGTCAACAAAAGTAATCCTCCGAAAACAGCGGCAGCACCGAGATAGCCCATTTCATTCGTGTCGGCGACCCAATCACCAAGCGCCGTACCCAAGGTCTGGGAGAACATGATTGTCACCCAATAAAAAATTTCGACTTTCGGCGTACTCACCGTTTGGATCGATATGCTCCCAGTCGACCAGCGCCAGATCAGAAGCGACGCAACAACACAGAATAGCAAAATAGTTGAACCGCCGGTGTAGCCGATGCCGAGCGATCTTGTGCAATAATCGGCAAGCGTGGTGCCGACTGTCGTCGTGGCGACAATCGTCAACCAGAAAAGGAACGGGTGAAATTTCTTGGCTCTGATCTGCACCAGGACCGCGACGATAAAAATGACGCCGAAGATTGCCGTGCCTATAAGATAGCCTGTGCCCTTCGCCTCGGGCGTCGCTTCACCGAGCCACGACATGGTTACAGCGTCGCCGCCAGTTTCGCCGAGCGTTGTCGCGAGGATCTTGACGATCCAGAACGCGAGCGTTACCTCCGGAACTTTGCTAACAATGGTGTCAAGGTTTGAATCACGCGTGTGCATTCGTTTGCGTTCGATTAGCCACGGCCCGCGATAATTCTCGCGGTGCAGCACAGATTTGGAAGCCCGTAATCACTAATCGGCGCTGGTCTGTGAAAGGGCCGTGGTGACGATCGCTAACCCGATGAGAAATGTTGAATAACGGCTTGCCTTCCGAGAATTACTGAACGTGTTTAAACTGGGTTCATCGGAACTTCCTATGAAGTTAATTGCGAGATCGGTCGTCGCATTGGCGCTCGCCACGAGTTGGATGCCCTTCAATTTATGTGCACGGGAAAGTGAGACGGAACTGCTTAAGCAGGCGCGCGTCACGAAGCACCAGGCTAAAAAAATTGCGCTGGCTAGAGTCAAGCGTGGCGCGATCAAGTGCGTTGAGCTTGAAAAAGAGAACGGGGTACTGATCTGGTCAGTCGACATTGCGCAACCGCCAAACAAAGACCTTACCGACGTTTGGGTAGATGCGACGACAGGCAAGATCGCCGCAGTTGAGGTAGAGACACCCCTTACTGAGATGAAGGAAATGGCAGAACAAAAGGCCAAAAAATGGCTCTCACATCATAGCGCCCATTGAAGCGATGTGCGCAATTCCGCGCAAGCGCCTGAATTTGACAGCTTCGGAAACCGATTCTATTTGCGTAGCAAAAACAAACCGATGATCGCAAACGCCACTCCAACGATTCGCTGCCATGATGGCGCTTCGCGGAAGAACAAGATACCAGCGATGGCCATGATCGCCGCCCCGCCGGCGAGAATAGCTGGAACCGACGAGAGCGGACCGCCTTTTTGAAAGAGCAGGAAGAATGCGATCGTTCCAGCGCCTACGCAGATGCCAGTAAGCAGCGAATAGTTGAAACCTGCTCCACTGAATTTTTGATTCCATCTTCCCCCAAGCCACAGAATCGCCAGATAAATCAGGATCGACAATGCAGCGCTGGCTTCGACAATGAAGCCACCTAGGCCTTCGCCGATACGGTTCGCTGCCATTCGAGTGAAGATCTGGTGCGCGCCATAAAGCACCGCGGCGACGACCGCATACCAGAACCAAGCTGCCACGAGATAAAACTAAATCAGAAAATAGATCAAGATAGGAGAGTATTTACCCAACCTATTTCTCAGCGCGACTTGTCGAACGCGAGCTTGAGACCAAACGCTATAAGGACGGCACCCATCATGCTATCGAGTGCCATAACCACACGGCGTTGTTTCAGCCAGCTCGATATCAATTCAGTCGCGTTTGTTAACAGTAAGAACCAAAGAAGCCCTTGTGTCGCGTGAATCAGGGCCAACAGAATGCTGAACGACCAAATCTGAACGCCCGTTGGAATGAATTGTGGCAGGAAACTCAAATAGAAAGCGCCCACCTTGGGATTAAGAAGGTTCGTCAGCAAACCACGCTTCAACCAAAGAGAAGAATCTCGGTTCTCATCCTCTGTCCAAACCAGTTCGGCATTATCGATTGGAGAGGTGGAACAGAACGCCCGAATCACCAATTTGATTCCCAAATAAACCAGATAAATAGCGCCAGCGATCCGGAGCACGCTGTAGGCAAACCCGGAAACGGCGAGTAGTGCGCTTAAACCGAACGAAGCCGCAGCACCCCACAGCAAACAACCGGTACAAATGCCTATTCCGGCAAGCATTGCTTGTTTT
>DASTMV010000096.1:0-13129 GCA_035713885.1 Candidatus Udaeobacter sp.
GGGAAGCTGCCGTTCTGCCATTGAACTACACCCGCAATGAGACTTTGGATTTTAGATTTTCGATTGCCCGATTGCAACCGGAAGAATTGCGAATGCAGTTTGGCTCTTTCGCGTTTGACGCCGCAGCATGCGCTATCTCCAGGATCCGAGGCAATGGCAAGCGCGGTCTGGGCGTGAGATAGACCCGAGCTAGTCGGGCTGCCGATCCGATCATTGACAATCACTGCCACGAAATTACGTCGTCGGCTGCAGCGCCGGCATTTTTGTCTGCGGAGCCGATTCCACCGGCTTGATCACTGCCTAAAGACAGCGCGACAACACCTAGCTGGAGTGGATTTCCTCCGGCGTTCGTCGTATAAGGATTTGTTACCTGATTGTTATATTCGCCATCGATTCGGATAACGTAGTTGCTGCCCCAGGGATCAAAATATTGCCCCATGTTACCTGCGGCCGTTCCGATTCCGGATCTCGGGCTTGCAGAGTTCTTAACGTCCGGCGGCGAAATGAAAGGGATTAGACGTGTGTTGATGGTAGCAGCAGCGGGACACGATCCTGCGACTGCTGTGCATCCGCGAAGCTCTGTAAACAGTGTCTGGTTCGTCGCCAGGTTGCCTCCTGGCCCATAGGTGTAATCTGTCGTTATACCAGTAGCTAGAGGATACTTTCCGTAATCGGTGTAGAACGCGTTCACCGCGTTCACGATTTGGGTGAGATCATTCTTCGCCTGCGTTTGTCTCGCCTGATTCTGAACTGCTTTGAAAGCGGGAAAGAGCAGGCCAACTAAAATTACGATAATTGCGATGACGGCCAGCAACTCAATCAGCGTGAACGCGCGGTGTCCTTTAGGGCGAGGGGGCCTTGCCGGTAAAACGGCGGATGTCAGACACAATTGCCCTGTGGTTCTGGGGTGCATTGCCGGGAGAGTATGCGCGATAAATAATTTTGCACAATCTTTAGTTAGCCGGTCTAAAGAGCGACAGTTTGTGCGGGTTTTGCATCACGCCTTTGAGAGTGCCTGCCGATTGAAGATTTTGTAGTGTTAACTCATTGCCAGTTCGCCATCTGCTCCGGAAACGGACAGTGCGCGCAATCAGAATTGTCCTGCATGCAAAAATCTTCGTAGATCTGTAGCAAACCCTGTTGATGCGCGACGCTTCGCAAAAACTCCTTCCGGCGAGGATCGTTTCCAAAGAGACGCGTCGCGGCGGTCTCAACTCGGCGATTGGATAATCGCGCCGGCAGCTTTGCGTATTCTATCCAAAGCCTGGTGTTCGGTGAATTCGGAACTTCAATGTCGTACGCCATCCAAAATGGAAATAGCACGTTGGCCAGGATATCCGCGACACGCGTTTTCCCGATCAGCGCCATCCGCTTTGGAGATGCTTCAGAGAGCAGTGTGTAATGGAAATTCCAAAACGGATGTTCGAGCGTTTGAAAGAAATCGTTGGCCACAGCGACGCTGCTCTTACCCGATGCCCGTTGAAGACGTGGCCATTGAGCAGCAAGGAGTGCCAGGGCAGCGAGGCGCCGTTGCGGATGATTTACCGGTCGAGTGCCGCAGATGTGCCAGGATTTGGCCGGCAAAATAAGTCGCTGCAGATCGTCGCGATGCGGCCACCAACGGTCCCAGAGTTGCCGCACGTACTCACGGGTAGATTTATTGTAAACATCGAGATCGGGGGCTTCGAGGAAACCTGCTGCGCCGAACAGCAATGCCTCGCAATCTTCAGCACTTTCGCGCAGCAATCGTAGCGGCAAGCGCTGGGTAAGCAGCGTGAATGGCAACTTGTTTTCCTTGTAACCGAGCGCGGTCGCGATCTCCTGAAAAAGCGTTTCGTCGCGTCCGCGCTCGTCGATTTTATTGCGAATCCGGTTGGCTTTTTGTCGCAAACGAAATTTTGCCGCGGCATCGAGGAGGCCAAGGACACGTTCTTCCGGCAAATTTTTCAAGGGCGCCTGACAGCGCCCGGGACGCGCCAATGGCACCTTGGAGTTTAATGCCGCCGGCAAAGTCGCCGGATCGATGCAGACCTGCGGCACATTACGGTTCGACTGTGTGCGAGTGAAAAATGCACGATTGCTTCTCTCTACGAATATGTGCAGTACGGTTTCTTCGAATGCTGGATTTGTGGCATGGCCGTGTGTTTCCCAGCTGCGATCGAGCAGATCGATCTCAATGCAGCCGCGAATGGGATCGCCACCGTTTATTCTAATTGCAGCGTCGCGAAAATCCGGACCGGCTTCGCGGTTCCAAGTACCGAATTGAATGACATCGATCTTGTCGCCGGCAGTGCCGACAAAATGTTTCCCGAAATCTCCGGCGAACCAGCGCGCTTGCAGCTCCAGCTCTGACGGAATCTGCGGCGAAACGAACAGCGGACGCTCACGGACCCGGGCGGTATCGCGCATTTGCACATAGCGCTGTTCCGGCGTGTTCACGCGCCAATTATGAAAAGAACATATACAAATGTCACGCAGGTTCCGGATCGCACAGACGCATCTGAATCCTGGGGAGACAGACTGCCAATCTATATTCCGCAGCACATCTGCCGCCGCAAATTATCTTCCCACCGACGAAGTGGAGATCGCTGGCTGGTCTTGCGATGCTTCGGTGAGCCGCTCACGTAAAGTACCAACAATCTGCTCAACGATCGCGGCATCTGAACGCGGGAACATGAATGAATAGCCTGGGCCTTTACCAACAGCTGATGAAATCACCAGGTTCTCGAACAAGAATCGCGGCTCGTGATCCACTACAGAGCCATCGAGATCGATCGTGCGCGTTAGCTTGCGACTCACGAATATCAATTTGCGTGGTTCTTCTCTTGTCGCCACGAGCGCGCCGAAAAGATTCGCCGGAATTCGGCGTCCGCGCCCGCTAACGCACCGTGCTGTCCAGGCAATTGTTTCGCCTAAAATATTTTCATGTTTGAAGGGCGAGTTGAGGCGAGCGGGTAACGCCACAGGCAATTGCACCTCCAAATTGCGGCCCGCTGGTCCATTTAATTTTTTCCAGGCGAACCAGATCTTCGCCTTAATGGCGCGCAAAATTCTCGGCGCAAAATAGAAGAACGCACCGATCCCAACTAAAAAGATAATCAACGCAAGCAGGGGATTGAAATGCACGAGAGCCAAGCCGCCCAGTACCGCGGCATCTTCGCCCAGACTAAGGCCAATGTTTGAAAAAGGTTCGGGCGAGGTGTTGCTGACGAGCCGCGTCGCTGCTTTGGCAGTGTGGGCAATCAGGCTCGTGCCACCCGCAAGCAGTGCAACAATCACCGTAAACGCAGGACTGGGATGGCCCAGCACTTGAATCGCGAGCAGAGCACCTCCGATCGGGCGAATCACGGTGTGCACCGCGTCCCAGATGGAATCTACCCACGGAATTTTATCGGCAAAAAATTCCAGGAAATAAAGAACACCGGCAATGCTGATGACCCAGGGATTGGCGAGCACTTCGAGCGACTGATACTGCGGCGCGAGGGTTATCCAATGGAAATGAATGGCGAGCCCGGTGGCAAACACAGTCAGGTAAAGATTCAGGCCTGCAAGGGCAGCAAGGCCGAGCGCGACAGCGAGCAGATTCAGTCTGTCCACGTGAAAAATATCGACTCGCAAGAAGGTAGCGCAAGCCTCTGACTTTCATTTGAATCCGACACGAGCGAGGATGCATGTGCTACACTGTGACCCATGCTCGATATCCGTTTGATTCGCGAGAAACCCGATTTCGTTCGTGAGCGCCTGGCGACACGCGGTGGCGGTGACGAGACCAAAATTGACGAGGTGCTACGCATCGACGCAGAACGGCGCAAGGCGGAGACAGAACTGCAACGTTTACAATCCGAGCGCAATCGACTGAGCAAGGAGATTGGCGCAAGGCGTTCGCGTAAGGAACCGAGTGAACAACTTGAAGCTGAAGTCCGAAAGATTGGGGAGCAAATCGCCAGTGTCAGCGAGCGGGCGAACGCGTTCGACGACACTCAGCGCAATTTGCTTTTGGAAATTCCAAATCTTCCGCACGAGAGCGTTTCATTTGGCAAGGATCCGGGCGCAAATCGAGTTGTCCGCAGCTGGGGCGAGAAACCGCAGGCAGCCGGTTTGGTCGATCATGTAGCGCTCAACACAGGGTTAAGTCTCTTCAATCCAGACTGGGCGGCAAAATTGAGTGGGAGCGGTTTCATTTGTTTTACCGACGCAGGCGCGAAGCTGGAGCGCGCATTGATAAATTTCATGCTCGACTTGCACACGCGGGAGCATGGCTACTATGAAGTGAGTCCTCCTTTTGTAGTGCTGCGGGATTGTATGATTGGCACATCGCAGCTTCCGAAATTTGAGGACGACATGTATGGCTTGGAAGGCAATCAGCTCTTCCTGGCGCCGACGGCTGAGGTTCCCCTAACGAATCTCCGGCGCGAGGAAATCCTCAGCATTGCCGAACTTCCGAAGAAATTCACTGCCTATACGCCATGCTTCCGGCGCGAGGCAGGCGCCGCGGGACGCGAAACACGTGGGATCATCCGGGTACACCAATTCGACAAAGTAGAATTGGTGAAGATCACAACGCCAGAAAAATCCTACGACGAACTCGAATCGTTAACTGCCGACGCAGAACAAGTCTTGCAACTGCTTGGTTTGCATTACCGGGTCATCGAGCTTTGCACCGGCGATTTGGGTTTTGGCTCGGCCAAGACATACGACATCGAAGTGTGGTCGCCTGGACAGAACGCATTTCTTGAAGTGTCGAGCTGCTCGAACTTTGAAAATTTCCAGGCGCGCCGGATGCAGTTGCGTTTCAAAGATCACGATGGAAAGAACCGCCTTTGCCACACATTGAATGGTTCGGGTGTAGCGTTGCCCAGACTGTTTGCCGCGCTGATCGAAACTTATCAGCGGCCGGACGGCTCGGTGCGCGTGCCTGAAAACCTGCAGCCGTATTTCGGCGCGAATGAAATCAGAAAGCTGTAGCACAGGCTACAAGAAATAAACTTCACTCATTATTGCAGTCCTGGTATTCCCAAGCCGCCAAGCCCGCCGGTCAGTTTGCTCATTTCCGTTTGCGCGAGCGTTTTCCCCTGTTCGATACCTTCCTTCACCGCGCTTAACACCATTTCCTCGAGGAATTCGACATCACTCGGATCGACAACTTCCTTGTCAATCTTGATCGCAATGATGTCGCCGGAGCCGTTTGCCGTCACTTTAACCTTGCCGCCACCCGCACTCACTTCGACGGTTTTCTGCTCGAGCTCGGCCTGAGTTTTGGCCATTTGCTCCTGCATCTTCTGAGCCTGCTTCATCAATTTGTTTAGATTCATGGACTGACGTGCGAATGTTTGGGTAAAGAGTTATAAAGTTAAAGTGCCATCCCGACGGATGCGCGTAGCCCTTGTAAAAGTTGTGATCATGCTCTTACGCGGGCATTGAATAGTTCGATCGCTTCGTTGATGAGCGGATCCTGTTGAAAATTATGAGAAGGCGAATGTTCCGGGGCTACTGCGTTCCTGGAGGGAAGTTTTTCGTTTACCGTAAGCTTCAAACTTAGATCTTTCGCGGTGACTTCAAACAGCAGGGTCTCGACAAACTTGCGATTCGCTTGTGTGCCCAAGATATCCATCATGGCCTTGTCGCTAGCCGCGAAGCCGAGTTTAAAATTACGTCCTTCGATTCCTAGAACATGGGCTGCTGAAGCTGAGTTTCGGACAAAAGCCTTCTGTGCTGGAATTTTCGCAAGAATACGCTCCCAAATTTTTTCAGGTTCGATTGTAGCGTCTTTTCCATCGATGCTGGTTTCTGTAGCAGCACCGCTCGTAACTGCGCGGCTCTGAGGAGGACCTGGCACACTTTCAGTCATAGAAGCAGATTTTTTTAATGCCTCGCTGCCGTCGCGAAGCTCGCCCAGTTTCTCGATTACCTCATCGAGTGTTGCTTGTCCCAGGCTCTGGATTGCTTTAATGATGGCCACCTCGAAGTGAAGCTTCTTGTTTGGCACCCATTTCATCCGCCCTTCAGCGGCAGCAAACTGATCGATTAGCTCGAGCAGACGATCCATGGAAATTAGCTCCGCTTGTGCAGCCAACACTCTTTGCGCGTCAGCATCAACATCCTCCTTTAGCGCGTCTGGTTTGGCTTTGAACACAAGCAGATCGCGCAAGTGAGCGATCAGATCGGCCATGAGCCGCATCATGTCCTTGCCCGCTTCGCTTTGTTCATGCAGCAGGCCGATTGCTCCCGGCGTTTCGCTGCGCAAAATTCGGCTTGTTAAAACGCTGACCGTCTGTTCGCTCGTGAAGCCAAAGATGTTCAGCACATCGCTCTCGCTGATTTTCTCGCCGCAAAACGCGACGAGCTGGTCGAGCATCGATTCCGCGTCGCGAAGCCCGCCCTCGGCGCCGCGCGCAATCGAATTCGCAGCCGCAGGTTCGAGCGTGATCTTCTCCTTGGTTGCAATGAGCTGCAGGTGCTGCGCGATCAGATTTGCCGGAATACGATGCAAATCGAACCGCTGACAACGGCTGAGAATGGTCGGCAGAACCTTCTGCGGCTCCGTCGTAGCGAAAATAAATTTCACGTGCCCTGGTGGCTCTTCCAAAGTTTTCAACAGCGCATTGAAAGCCGCCGCAGAAAGCATGTGCACTTCATCAATGAGATAAATTTTGTACCGCCCTTTTGCCGGAGCGTATCGCACGTTTTCACGCAGTTGGCGCACGTCTTCGACGCTGTTGTTGCTTGCGCCATCAATCTCGATCACATCCAGGCTGTTGCCGGCTGCGATCTCAAGACAGTTATCGCATTTCCCGCATGGCGTAATCGTCGGGCCTTTGATGCAATTGAGCGATTTTGCCAGAATCCGCGCCGTCGAAGTCTTACCAACACCCCGCGGGCCGACAAACAGATATGCATGCGCAAGCCGATTTTGCGCCACCGCATTTTTCAAGGTGCGGGAGACATGTCCCTGTCCAACCAAATCGTCGAACGTTTGCGGCCTATATTTTCTGGCGAAAACCTCGTAACTCACATGATTACTCTAAAAGCTTTCTTAGAAATGTCATTCTGAGCGATGCGCAGCTACAACGCATCGGAGATCATCGATTGAAGAAGAGGTCCCGCCAGTTTCCCGGCGGGACCCTTCGTGAAACTGCCCGAATTATCGGGTCTTCATGCAGCAGGCAGCGGGGCAGCAGCCTCCGCCACCGCAGCAGCCCGCCTCGCTCGAAGAGATCGAGGTCGCGGCTGTCAGCGTAATTAGTGCTGCAATGCAAAGTAGACATTTCATGATTTTCTCCTTTGAAGAGTTTCTGTGAAACCTCGGCTGCATGACACGCACAGGGTGTATCTCGCGCCGAGCCGAACTGTGGAAGAGAATCAGATCCGCGGCGGGGGAATCGGCGGCCGTTTGATTCGCGCAAAAGGAGTCGCATCGTCCGTGGAAAATGCTCGGCCGATAAAGCGCGGAATCGAGAAAACGCTAGAGGGCGGGCAAAGAAGAGTCAGCGTTGAACACGAAACCGAGCAGCAATTGCGTGGCTGCGAGTGATCTTCTGCACATCCCTTGTGTGACCCCGAGGCGTGCTCGCCCGCCATTTTGCACGTCCGGGCTTTCAAACAGCAAGCAATCGGCTTTGCCGCCGTCATCACGCTCGATTTGCCCAGCGCAGGGCACAGAAAGGTAAAGAGGCAAACAATCAACAATGCACCCACGCCAGCTCTGCGCATGACACCGTGAGGCTAAGACCGAACTTCAGCGAAATCAAAGCGTGCTTTCCGAGGTCACAGGATTGGTTTAGAGAACGTTAGCTGATGCAAAAACAAATCTGCGTTCTGTTGCTCTCGTTGCTTGTGCTGGGACCCAAACTTTTTGGACGTGAGCCGATCAAGTCGCAGCCGGTTAAACGAACGACCGAGACGAAACAGCTTCGCGCGCGCGATCTAGGCATTCCGTTTGAAGGGAGACCGGGAAAACTGAATTCGATCACGGATATCCCCCATCTTGAGGTTGGCTATACCACTTTGATCAGTGGCGAAGGAAAGCTCGAAATTGGTAAAGGACCGGTCCGCACCGGCGTTACCGCAATCATTCCGCGCGGGCACGATTCACTCAACGACCCGGTTTACGCCGGATTTTTCAGTCTGAATGGCAACGGTGAGATGACCGGCACGGCGTGGCTGGAAGAGAGTGGGTTCCTTGAAGGACCGATCGTGATTACGAATACTCATAGCGTCGGAGTAGCGCGGGACGCTGTGATAGCCTGGCGAATCAAACACGGCGCGCCGGATCCCACAGGGTATTGGTGGAGTTTGCCTGTCGTTGCCGAAACGTGGGATGGCTGGCTCAATGATATCAACGGATTCCATGTGAAGCCGGATGATGTTTTTCATGCGCTGGACACGGCGCACAGCGGCGCGATCGAGGAGGGGAGTGTCGGCGGCGGCACCGGCATGATCTGTTATGAGTTCAAAGGCGGCAACGGCACAGCGTCGCGCGAGATTGACATTCGGACTTCTAAGAACGCTCCGGCGCGCACGTTTATTGTTGGAGTATTTCTACAGGCGAACTTCGGCCGGCGTCCGCAACTGGTGATCGCGGGCGTACCGGTAGGCAAAGAGATTCCGGGTGAGGTTTACAAAGAGGAGAGCGGCTCGTGTATCGCTGTGGTCGCGACAGACGCGCCTTTATTGCCTAACCAATTAAAGCGTCTCGCCAGACGGGTGTCACTTGGTCTTGCGCGAACGGGAACAATCTCAGGCAACGGATCGGGCGATTTGTTTATTGCCTTTTCGACTGCGAATCCCAGCGTCGCCAATCCGAGTCAAATCACACATAGCGTGGAGACCATTCCTAACGATTTGCTCGATCCGCTTTTCACAGGTGTGGTGGAAGCAACGGAGGAAGCCGTTGTGAATGCTTTGGTGGACAATCATTCTATGACTGGACGCGACGATCATTTTGTCCCGGCGCTGCCGCATGATCGTTTGCCTGGACTGATGAAGCGTTCCCGCTGAACAGTGTGTGCGCTGTAGCCACCGCCCTGTGTGCGGTTCTCTGCCTGAACCAAACACAGACCACGGGCCCGTGGCTGCAACATGCTCAGATCGCTTCTGATCTTTCAACGACCTATTTCATTGCCTTCTGCAATGACGCGGGATCGTCGAGTAAAATCCATTCGATTACTGAAATTGGGAGACTGCCATTCTTGATCAGATCGTCATGAAATTCGCCCAGCCGGAAATTTTTTCCCTGTTGATGCTTGTAGCGGCCGAGCAGATTCATGATCTGCCATTTGCCGATGATATAGCTGATTTTCTGGGTCGGACTTGAAGCTGCACCGGCAGCTTCACCTTCCGCCGCTTCGCGATCCAGTCCCCCGGCGTCCATGAAATATTTGACCGCCTGCTCGAAGTTCCAGCGACCGATGTGCAGGTTCACGTCCGCGCCGATGCGCGCGCCGCGATAGCGCGACAGACGCAGGATTTGGCCTTGTGCCGGTGTGTTGCTCGGATAAAGGCCGGTGCACATTAGCATCTCCTCGCCATAAAGGGCCCAGCCTTCAACAAAGACGCTATCCTCATGCTGGCGTCTAATTTCATCGGTTAAATGGTTTGCGATAGAGAGCTGAAGAAAATGCCCGGGAATACCTTCGTGCCCCAGAATGGGTCTCGGATCTTCAATCGCCGCGCGGATGTAAAAGTTCTTCGACTCCGGGTTGTAGGTCGGGATGAAAAAGAATCCGGTAGGGTCTTTATCGTACACGCCGGGAGGATTCATGAAGCCGCCAGGACTGGTCGGTTTGAACGCCTCTGGCAACTGGCGAATTTCAAATCGTCCGAGATAGCTGGGCAACGTGACGAGGTTATGCTCTTTCAAGAAGCTGATCATTTCTGCTTCGCGACTCTCGTACGCCTTCAGGAATGATTCCTGATCGGGTGGAATATGTGCGGCGCGTTTGGGATCGGGATCAGCCAATTTCGGATCGAGAAGCAGCGCCTCGAGTGCGCGATAACGCGCCAACTCCACGCGTCCGATCATTTCCACCTCGCCGGCATCCAGCGGCAGAAGCAAAATGTGTTTCAAATAGTAATTGTAATTTGCTTCGCCCATTGGCGTGAAATCCACCATCCTCGGAAGCCGCTTTTCCAGTTCGTCGGCGTAGCCATGCACAGCGGCCAGCGCTGCATCGCGCGATTTTATGAGTTCGTCATGCTCGTTAGGCGCAAGGTCCACATCAAGCGCCATCAGGCTCTTGTTCAAGAGTGGGTCGATGGAGCGCGCCGATTGTATTGCCAGATTTGCATAAAGCTTCACTGGGTTTTGCAAATTGGTCAGGCCTTGCTTCAACAGCGCGGGCATTTGCTTAAGTCGCGCAGTGGCAGCTATCGCCCGTTTCCTCGGTGTGTCGTATTCCTTCTTCAGCAACGAAAAGATCGCGTTAGTGCATTCTTCCGTGTAAACCTGTGAATTCGTCCGGTCGAACTTCAGAACACGATCGCCGAACTCGACATTCTCCAGCTGTGCGCGAAAAAGAATCCAGTCGATCCTCTCGTTCTTCGGCCAGTTATCGGTTCTCATAGCGCGCACCGTTTCGAGCAACGAACGCACGTGCTTCGCGCGCTCCGCGATTTTGGCTGCTGAATAATCAGTCAGGCGATCATCCCACGTGTGGAGTCCAGTTTCGCTGCTACGGACCGGGTAATTTTCGTTTCGCCACGCGTAATAATCGTCGGCCAATTTGTGTAGCATTGCAGTCGCCGCGGTCACGCTCTGGTCCTTGAACGCTTTTGTGTCGATGCCTGGTGTTGCTTTTGTGATTAACGCCTTGTTCGAAACGTCCGGGTTACGTCGCGCTGGCGACTGCGCTTCGGCGCCGACAATGGCGAGCAGCAACATGACAACGAGGAAAAGGTGAGCTGGCTTCACGGGCGCAATGGTAGTGCCAAACGCGCCGGCAGGAAAGCACATCGCATGATAACCAATCGCGGTTTTCTATAACCGCGAGAAAATGGAGCTGGACGTCCTCCTGGCGCTCTCGGCCCAAGGGCGGGCCGTCTCCACTGGAACGGTCTCGGGCAAACTTCAGTCGCCTTCTTCCAGTTCCCGCTGCAGTTGCTCTTTCAAATGTCGGCGCGCGGCCTTCTTGATCGCGCGCCGTTCTGCGGCTACGCCTTGTTTCTCCGCCTGACGTTGTCGTCGCGTTCGGGGCTCTACAGATTGCGCTACGTGCCGGATCTTCGGCCGCTGCTCACCGGTCTTTCGCTCTTTTGGTTTTGCGTACGGATCCATCAAATTTTGCGTTGTTTATTGGCGATGAAAATGACGGGAATTGCAGCAAGCTGAAGAGTCATGGAAAAAAGCGCCACAGCCACGACTGATTTGTCGTAAAGCAATCCCATCACCGCGCTACCGACAAACCAGGCAACCCCGAATCCGGTGTCGAACAACCCGAATGCTGTGCTTCTTTTTTTCGCAGGAATCACATGGGTGAGCATCGCTTGGAACAGTGCGCCTTGCGCACTCATCCCGATCCCCCAGAAAATCATTCCGACCAATGCAAAGCTGAATGCGCCTAGAAAAACAAGAGGCGCAGCCGCAGCTGAAATCACAAAAGCCAACAGAGAAATGTTCGCGCCAAACCTGTCGAACAAACGCCCCAGCGGGATGGATGCGACCGCGCCGCTCGCCATCGCCACCGCGTAAAAAACTGGAATTAGATTTGTGGGCACCGCATCGGCTTTCTGAAAGTGAAACCCGATTAGCGCGAAATCGGCGAACCCTGCGGCGATCAACAGGCCCGCCAGAAAATAAGTCCAGTATGCACGGTCCAGATTCGTGTCTGCAAAGGTGTGTTCCGCGTCCGGTTCGAGTTCGTGCGGCCGCGGATGCAATAACCTCGCCGCCGTCAAAATTGCCAGACAACACAAAGCAGGGATCAGCAGGACTGCAAAACCGGTGCGGAACCCGCCGTTCAGATAGAGAATTAACGCCATCAGTAGAGGCCCGATTGTGGCGCCGGTCTGATCGAGCGCTTCATTCAGGCCGAACACCCAGCCAGAGCCGATCGATTTGCCGGCATACGAAAGCATTGCGTCCACGGTCGGTTTGCGAATGCCTCGACCGACGCGCTCCGCAACGACTAGAGTTGCCGCAGCCGGCCATCGCGTGGTCTGCGCGAGCGCGGGAACGGCGAGCATGTTGACCGCATATCCAAGGAAGGCGAATACCCAATGCCGGTGCAACCTGTCGGCGAAGTATCCCGAGACCGAACGCAGCGCGTAACCCATGAGTTCACCGACGCCAGCTACCAGTCCGACGACCGCTGCGCTTGCGCCTAACGAGCCAAGGAATGGCCCGACAATTCCGCGCGCCCCTTCATACGTGAAATCGGCAAAGAAGTTTACGATCCCGATGATGAGGACGAACTGAAGCGCTGATCTGGTTTTCATTTTAACCACGAATTAACACGAATGGACACGAACGGGTATGACGTGTCATGCAGGTTCGTCGGCCTGGCGACTGCGTGTCGAATGTTTATCCGGGTAGGACTACTACTCTGCGGATACCGCAGGTTCGGGCGTTGCGCGCCGCTGGCTTAACGTCCGACATGGCCAGAGCAATTAGTCAATTGCATTTAATACGTATTAGTTCGTATCCATTCGTGGTCAAGAAATGAAGATTCTCGGAATAATCGGCGGGCTGGGTCCGGAAAGCACAGTCGATTATTACCAGCGAATCATTGCGGCATATCGCGAGCGCACGGGCGACGGGCATTATCCGGAATTCATCATCGTCAGTGTCGATCTCAGGAAGGGACTCGATTTCATGGATGGAAACGACCTGAACGGCATGGCCGATTTTTTAGTCGAGGCAATTCGCAAGCTTGCGGGCTCAGGAGCAGAATTTGGAATAATCTCCGCAAACACGCCTCATATTGTGTTTGATGAGGTTGCGTTAAAATCGCCGATTCCATTGCTCAGCATTGTCGAAGCGACCCGCGACGCGGCCAAAGTCCGGAACCTGAAGCGGCTTGCCCTGTTTGGAACGCGCTACACCATGCAGGCGAAGTTTTACCCGAAGATTTTCAAGCGCGAAGAAATCGAAGTCATCGTGCCGGACGCGCGTGACCAGGATTACATCCACGAT
>DASTMV010000097.1:0-34835 GCA_035713885.1 Candidatus Udaeobacter sp.
TCGCCGCTCCACTTCTCGACCTGTGCGGTGAGGCTAATTTTCCAATCGCGCTGCAGTCTCTGATAATCGCTCGCGAAAAACCGGACGACATTCGGCTGGCCGTGCAGCACGAAGCCGCCGGCGTCTGTTCGGGCGAAGCCATTCTGCTCGAGTCGCGCGATAGCCGTGTTCTCTGCATCGATATTCCGCATCAGCACTCGACCGGTATTTTGTGGATCACGAAATACGAACTGATCCTGCGCGTTGGCCAATGCTTTGATCGGCGCGCGGTCGCCGTATTTGCACATCAATTCACCGGTGACGCTGAAGAGCGTGCCGGCCAGCCGCAGTTCAAAAGTCGGCAACGCAGTTGCGATCTCCGGTAGGCGAACACCTTCGCCAGCGCGCACGTCGAATGCATCGCGCAAACGCGGCAGATCGAAGACGAGGAAATGCAACGCACGGTCGCCATCGAGCAGCAGCGGCCGCTCGATCAGGTGCGTCGAACCAGCCGGCAACGCTTTGCCGCAGCGGACGAACTCGTTGTTCTGTAAGAGCCACGCATCGGTCGCGTTCCAAAGAAGCGGAGCTTTCGGCGGAGAGTTGCATTTCACCCCGATGCTTCCCTCGCCGTGCGACTCGACCAGAAGCTCGGGACGCAGAGCGGTCGAAGAAATCGTCGCCCGAGTCGCTTTGCCGAAAGTAACTCGTGGATGATTCTGCAACGCCGGGAGCAGCCGCAGGAATGCGTCGCGTGACAAGATCGCCATGCCTCTTTCCAAAATCGCCGGGACCGCGCGCAAGCCTTCGATCAGCATGAGATCGGCGTCGTCGACTGCAAACGTGTCCTTCTTCGGGAGCGCGGAGACGAGCTTGCGGTTTCGAGAAATTTCCGCTTCGACCACGATCATGATCTGCCCTTTCTGCCATGCGCCTGCGAAGTTGGGCGGCAGAATCACGTGCAGTGTCGTTAGGTCGGCGCCAGTCGAATCAGCCGCAACGAATTGCGGACCTGCCGGAGCTTCCGGCATCGCCGGCTCGTTAGGCACGGCGACTACAGCGGCCGGCGGATTCAGATAGCCCAGGCCTACCGCGACCGAATGCGCACAAATTTTTCCGGCCGAGCGAGACTCCCAACAACTGCAAATATTCTCGACGTCGATCGCGCTTTTGATTCGCAGGCCGGAGCGATAATTCTTCCCGCCTTCGCGCACGTAACCGCTCAACAGCGGCGCCTCGTATTTAGCCTCAGAGACGCGGCCGCTTTTTAGCAGACCGCGCGCAGGCTTCATAGCCTGCCATCCCCCAGCACTGAGCAGGAGTTTCTCGGTAATCGGAATATCGCTCACGGGCGGGCAACCTCGCGCATTCTGTGCGTTTGCGAAAATCCGCGAACAGTTTATCCAAATCCTGCTCAGAGTGTACCCGCCGCGGCGAGTGGCGAGCGGCGGGCTACTTCGGCCGTGAGTTCGCGATCCGCAGCAGCACGTCGGCGTGACACGGCTCGTCGAGCGCGCACCAACAGGCGAGATCTTTGTCGTGCAGGCAATGGCGGATGTCGCGCTCGCTGAAATTCTCAGCCAGATGCTGCTCGTATAACTCGACGGCTTTTTCCGCTGTGAGCGTTTCGCCGTGCATTAGCTTCGAGCCAGCCACGTATGGATTTCCCCAAACAGTCGGCCGACCGACGTAGATGGCGCTCGCCGGCATTTTCCAGCCTTTGGCCCGGCTACGCTGGATTCGTTTCGGTTTGCTCATGCAATTCCCGATTTCAACCTCCAGCTTAAAGTTTCAGCGTTCCCCATCGCCCATCCGGCAATGGTTCCGGTGAGAAGTTCCAGGCGCTGTTGTCGCAACGCGAGGTCATGCTTCAATTGCCGTTCCACTCGCAACCGCAAGTCCTCCGATGGACCTGTGCGTGCAAAGTTCCACCAATCTTCCCGCCTGGCTTCGACCAGGCTTAACTCCAGAGCGCGGACCGACCGGGTCAATTCGCTAAGGACCGAGCGCATCTGTGACAGGGTTGTGCTGGCTCGGGGCACATTCGATAAATCGCTGAGCGCCAGCAAAAGTTCCATCTGGGCAACGTCACCGACCGCATACGCCTCCTGGACTTCATGCCAAAGCGAAGAAACCGTGGCATCGCCATCGGCGCGGAGATCGGGATGTAATCGACGCACCAGCCGCCGATAGATTTCCTTTACCCGCGGATTAATCATTCCCGGTTCCGTTGCGCTGGCGGGTTCCTCATCGACCGCAGCATGTCGAACACCCTCCGGTCGAAGATCGGATCGACCCATCGTACTTTCCGGCCCAACGAACATATGCGACTTAAAAACTTCAAAGCTGGTCGAATAAGCGTCGTCATCCATCTTGGCCGGATTCGTGCCCAGAAATTTTTGTACCCATTCCTGAAACAGGGCTTCCTGCTCGAATTCGCTCAGGTGTGGTGTCGATTGCGATCCGTTAGAAGAAGTCTCCCAATTTTCGGCGAAGCCTGGATTTTCTCGCCGAAACAGCACCCTCCGATAGGCGCTGTAGGGATCCTGGATTTTTCTCCGCATTTCCATCTCCACATCATGAATCAGGTTTTGCGCGTCCCGAATCTTGTCTTCGACCTCGCGCGCGGTGCTAAGTAACGCGCCAAACTCGCGGGCCCGCCAGCGAACAAACGCGGGCTTATCCTGCCGTTCAAACTGATGCCAGTAAAGTCGCGCTTGCTCTAACCGTGCCATCATGTCGGTGCATTCGCGTGCTGCACTGGTTCGCAACTCTGCCTGCTCGATCCAAACAATCTCCAGCCGATCCCTGCCGCGGACTGCGACGGTCCGTCCGCGACTAACACGTTCCCGTAAGCGTGCGCGTGTCATTCCCGAACTTTACCCCCGGCCGCACCGGTCAACAACAGATGGCCGTAACGAGTCTTGTTCAGACTGATCCAATGCGCGCGAATTTTGCAGGCATCCGGCGCAACGTCTTAGGCTTCGACGCGGTCGCATTCGAACACAGCCCGCGACAGGATGATCACAAAGCACCGTAATCGAACGTCATGGAGCGGTCGAAGTCCGGTGCGTTTCGGTCCGAGCCTGATTTAGCTCCGCGTCCGCGATTGAGGACGCCTCGATCCGAGATAGCGATTCACGAGTTTGGCCGCTACCGTCATGACGATCAGTCGAAAAATCCAGCGCATCATACAACAGGATCGAAACTCGCGGCGCGGCAGGCTGTGCTGACGTTCGACCTCTACACCCTTTTGCGCAGTTGCCGCTGAATCTCACGCGCGGTGCGTCATGTGGTCGCTTTGAGCGCCGACGAATACTCCTGAGACTGAACGAGAACAGCACAAAGGTCGTGCGTGGTCGGCGGCACCATGAACGACGATAGCGACCAGGGTGCGCAGCAAACACGAATTATTGGCAACCATATGGATTCCATCAATCAGCAGCAACCCGAACAGAATCGTGTCGACCTCAGCGGCGCGAAAGCAGTCGAGAAGATGAAAGAGCTGGTCGATAAAGCTGAAACCTGCTTCTTTTGCACTGCCGTCACCGCCAATGGCTCGACGGCAGCGCGTCCCATGAGTGTCCAGGAAGTAGACAACCACGGTAACCTATGGTTCCTCAGCGCCGACGATAGCCATAAAAACGAGGAACTGGCCCGAGATCCCTCAGTCCGATTGTTTTTTCAAGCCTCGGCGCACTCAGGTTTTCTTACCCTCGGTGGAACGGCAAACGTGTCGCGCGACAAAGCAAGGATCAAAGAGCTATGGGAGCCACTTGCCAAAGTATGGTTCACCGAAGGCGAAGACGATCCGCGCATCACAGTCATCAAGGTAGCTCCTGCGGATGGATACTACTGGGATACGAAGCACGGTGCCGCGGTCGCGGGTGCAAAGATGCTCGTCGGCGCCGCTATCGGTAAGACCCTCGACGACTCAATCGAAGGCCGGCTCGTGTTTTAGTCGTGGGTTTCCGAGGTGATTTTTGATGCAGTTCAATGCGACGCGCAGATCGGAAACGAACTGAGCGAATTGCTTCGCGTGGGTGGCTTCATCCGATGCACGGAGCAGCGCGGACGGATGGAAAGTGATCATCGTCTTCGCTGCGAACTTTGATTCGCGCACCTGACCACGATCGCGCAAGACGCGGACCCCTGCTCCGAAGATCGTAGTTGCCGCGGTCGAGCCGAGACAAACGAGCATCCGCGGTTTGATCAAATGCAATTCAGCTTCTAACCATGGACGGCAAGCGGCGATGTCGCGGCTATTCGGCGTCTGATGAATGCGACGTTTCCCGCGCGATTCCCATTTGAAATGTTTCACCGCGTTGGTGACGTATACTTTCGTGCGATCGATTCCCGCTTCGTTCAATGCCTGGTCAAGTAGCTGTCCGGCCGGTCCGATAAACACTCGACCGCCGCGATCTTCGACGTCGCCGGGTTGTTCGCCGAGCAACATGATCTCGGCATCACGCGGTCCTTCGCCGAAAACGGTCTGCGTCGCGTTTTTCCACAGCGGACACGCCTGACATGCGCAGGCGGACTCACGCAGCGTTTGCCACTCGTTAGTCAGCGGCGGTTGCGCGAGAGAGTAGTCACTGTCGCGAACGACTCGCGCGTGGCTTTCCCGCAGCATCTTTTCCACGCGAGTCGGTGCTTCCTCGAGCAGCGCCGGAATAATTTCCGTCTCCGGCAAATTTTTCCAGTAACGCTTCGGCATCTCCTTCTGCATCGCCTTCGTTTTCACGCGCGCAGGATTGAAAATATTGGCGTAGTAGGTGCGCCAAAGTTTTTCCGTGGTGTCCTCGCCCGGTGCTTCGGATTTCGGCACACCTTTAGTGTAAGTGAGGTGTTTGCCGTCCCAATGAACACAGCGTTCCGGCGTTAAAATCGACCAGCGCATATTCGCAAATCGATCGCGGAAAAACGGGGCATTCAATTCTACGATGCGATGCTCTGGCTGGAACCAGGCGACGTGCCACGTTGCGCCATTGTGTTCAATCGCCCGAAAACGAACGAACGCTCGCATCTTGTGCACTTCGTGGCGCACCGCTTTGTCCATGCGCATAAAGACATTAACGTCCGGATCGACGACGATCTCGAATAAGCGAGGCTCACCGTGTGTAAGCCGCCAAACCAAGCGGTAGAGCAGCGCCCAACGTTTCGGATCGCGATGACAGGCCACGCGCATCGCTGATCCGACGAATGAGTTGGGCACCCGGAAGCGCATGTCCGGCGCATCGTGTTCTTCGTGTTCGTCAAACATCGCCAGCGCTGGTTGATCGCTGTCGAGTTCTTCCCAGATAGTGTTCTCTGGTGCGAGATTGTTTGCGAGCGCGCGCCGCGCAACTTTCTGCCAGGCGGCAAAATTCGGCGCGAATGTGATTTGCTCCGGCTGCCGTCTTGTTGCCGCCGCCCCGTTCATGCCGCGATCTGAAACAACTCGGCTTGCTCCTGCGTTGTTATAAACCGGATGATCATGGTTTTGTGCTCGAGCAGGCGCGGGACGTGATCGGCTACGATGATGAACGGCATGGCTTTGCGCAGCGGGACCCGCAATCGGGTGAGATCGTCCAATCGAATGGAGTGCCATCGGCGAACGCCGATGATGCGATCGACATTACGCACGCCTAAGCCGGGCACACGTAACAGCAATTCACGGGATGCCTTGTTGAGGTCGATGGGAAACTTGTCTCGATTTCGTAATGCCCACGCTAGTTTTGGATCCAAATTGAGCGCCAAATTCGGCTGCTCGCGCGTCGTCAGTTCCACCGCATTGAAACCATAAAAGCGCATCAGCCAGTCGGCCTGATAAAGTCGATGCTCTCGCACAAGCGGTGGCGCGATAAGTGGCAGTTTACTCGAAGCATCCGGTATTGGGCTGAAGGCTGAATAGTAAACGCGTCGCAAATGCTGCCTTTTGTAAAGCGACGAGGCCCGCTGCAAAATCGTTGCGTCGTTGGCTGGCGTCGCGCCGACGATCATCTGGGTGCTTTGTCCGGCCGGAGCGAAGACCGGCCCCTTCGGATTGCGTTCGGCTTTTGTCTCTTGAATTCGCCTCTTGATCATCGTCATCGATGTCTCGATCCGTGCGAGATTTTTCTCCGGCGCAAGGGCTTCTAAATCGTTCTGCGTAGGCAGCTCGATATTGATACTGATCCGGTCCGCCCATTTTCCAGCTTCTGCGATCAGATCCGGCGAGGCTTCCGGAACGGTTTTCAGATGAATGTAACCGCGAAACTTGTGATCGACTCGCAACGTGCGGGCGACACGCACCACTTGCTCCATTGTGTAATCGGGGCTGCGAATGATTCCGGAGCTGAGAAATAGGCCTTCAATGTAATTGCGCCGGTAAAAATCGAGCGTGAGTTGAACGACCTCTTCCGGCGTGAATCGTGCACGCTGCACGCTGCTCGATCGGCGGTTAATACAGTACAGGCAATCGTAGGTGCAAAAGTTCGTTAGTAGTATTTTTAGCAACGACACACAGCGGCCATCCGGAGTATAGCTATGACAAATCCCCGTACCGGTCGTCGAGCCAATGCCGCCGCCCCGAGAAGTGCGGTGTGTGGTTCCGCTGCTCGCACACGAAGCATCATACTTGGCCGCATCCGCGAGAATGGCAAGTTTGGCCGCGAGATCCATGCTCATGTTCAAGTGAACACTCCATTGCCCTCTATCACGCGCAAGCATCTTTTTCTATTCCCGAGTCAGCTGACTCTATCCCCATCCGGAAACTCCGGCTTCTCCGGATGCGTAAGCAGGCGCAATGTCGCTGGAGATGCGATACATCCTGATGCTCTGGTCTGCCCGCGTGACCGCTTCCGCGGATTGACGGATGACATAAAAACGATGATAGCCAATCGCTGAAGCGCACCGACCAGGGGATTCAAGCATCCGCAGGCGACACGCCTGCCTCTACAATTCCTTGGTATCCGTTGTGACCGTTGTGTGAAAAATAAGGTGGACATCTCCAGACAGAGCGGCGTGCTGGTCTTCCTCGGTGTGTTGTTCACGATCATTCTTGCCGGACTCGACAACACAATCGTCAGCACGGTCATGCCGGTGGCGTTGCCTGAGCTTGGCGGTGCGCACCTGTACGCGTGGACGTTTGCGGCTTACATGCTCGCCGCGGCGGTGTCGATGCCGATTTGGGGACCGGGCTCCGATCGTTGGGGACGCAGGCGCACGTATCTCATCGGCATTGTCGCCTTCACGGTCGGGAGCGGACTCTGCGCCATCGCGCGTACGATGATGGAGTTCATCGGCGCCCGTGCCATCCAGGGAATCGGAGCGGGAGCTGTTGCGACTCTTCCGTTTGTCCTGCTCGGAGTTGTTTATCCGCCTTACAAACGAGGCAGAGCGCTCGGCGCCGCGAGCAGCGCATGGGCCATCGCGAGTGTGGCTGGACCACTCCTTGGGACGCTGATCGTGACGCATGTTTCATGGCGCTGGGCGTTTTTGATTAACGTGCCGATTGCCATTGTCGCTGGGGTCCTCGTCATCGCCGGAATGCATGAGAGCATCGGGCACAGCACCGGCCGATTCGATTTTGCCGGTGCCCTTCTCGCCGGCGCCGGCGGCAGCAGTTTGATGTGGGCGTTTGTCGATCTCGGTGAAGGACAAATAGGGCTGATGGAGGCCGCGCTCGTTGCCGCTGGAATCATTCTGCTCGCCATCTTTGTCTGGCATGAGGGACGAACGCCTCATCCTATTCTGCCGTTGACTTTCTTTCATCATGCTGGCTACGCCTCGTCGATTTCTTCGTCATTCCTCGCCTTCTTCAGCGGCTTCGGCCTGAGCGCTTATCTGCCGCTGGCAACCAACGCCGCTTTTCATGATAACCGCGCGTACGTAGGGCTGGTGGTTGGCGCGTTTACCATCGGATGGAGCACGTTCGCCTTCGGCACGGGACGATTGGTCCATCGAATTGGCGAACGACTCCCGAGTGTGATTGGAATCGTTGTGCACGTTCTGGGGCTACTCTTTTTCATGGTGGCGTTCGAACATGGACTCGCCTGGGTCATCGCTGCATCGTTAGTCACAGGCGCTGGAATCGGACTGCTTTCACCCGCGCTCACCGTGGTGGTGCAGAATAGCGTCCCGGTTGCTCGCATGGGTAGCGCAACCACCAGCCAGCAATTCATCCGGCAGATCGGTGCCGCGCTCGGGATCAGCGCATTTGTCCTGGCCGCAACCGTAGGCGGTTTTCGCGTGGGCTTACTGTTGATGATTGCAGTGAGCGCCGGAACATTTGTGTGCATATTGGCGTTGCCCGCGCACAGCCTGCAGGACCACACATCTGCCGATCAGAACCTGACGTCTGCCTAAGCTTTGGGAGTCTTGAGCCAGTCGTTGAAATGCATCACCCCGATGCGGGGCTCTCCGGGAATCAGGCTATGATCGCGTTCACCTTTATGCCGAAATAGCCCGCGTTATCATCGGTAACTACATTTCGCGAATCGCCCTTCATTTTTAGATATTGCCTAACAAGCTCATCCTGCCGGATCTGGTCTGGCCCCGCAATTTCGATCATGCATTCGACGGTTGTGGGAGTGCGACATCTGGTTACCGCGCCCGACATATTAGAAGCCATCGGCTGCATTAGGACGGATGATAAATGAATCTCTGAACCGGCAGTCCCGCCGCCGGATTGGGCGATACCCTTCACGAATTCAAAGAACTGCGTGGCCCGGACAATCGTAAACGGAATCCCGGAAGCCCTGATCAAATTTTCCTGGGCCAGTTTCGCGCGAAAATAACCGCTTAACGTTCCACTCCCACTTAGCTTTTAATGAAGTTGAGCAGGTCCGCATTAATCACATCGGCCTGCGTCGTGATCATCCCGTGAGGTAGATCTTTGTACGCCTTCAGCGTTCCGTTCTTCAGGAGCTTGGCTGAGAGTGGGCCGGCCGCCTCATAAGGAACGATCTGGTCGTCCTCGCTATGCATGACGAGAACCGGCACCGAAATCTTTTTTAGATCTTCGGTGAAGTCGGTCTGCGAAAAAGCAACAATGCCGTCGTAAGCCGCCTTGGCACCGCCCATCATGCCTTGGCGCCACCAGTTCCAAACGACAGGCTCGATCATCTTAACACCCGGGCGGTTGAAGCCGTAAAAAGGACCGGACGCCAGATCGTAATAAAACTTGGCTCGGTTCGCGGCCAGCTGCGCCTGGAGATCGTCGAACACCGATTTGGGCAGGCCTAACGGATTTGCCGGAGTCTTCACCATCAACGGAGGTACGGCACTGATGATCGCTGCCTTCGCCACGTTCTTGTCGCCATGACGCCCGAGATAATGCACCACCTGTCCGCCACCGGTCGAGTGGCCAACGTGAATCGCATCCTCGAGCTTGAGGTGATCGGTCACCGCTTTCAAATCGTCCGCGTAGTGGTTCATATCGTGTCCGTCGCCGGTTTGAGTCGAGCGACCATGTCCGCGCCGATCCGTGGCAATAACGCGATAACCTTTGCTAAGGAAAAACAACAGTTGAGGGTCCCAATCATCCGCCGAAAGCGGCCAGCCGTGACTGAACACAATTGGCTGCCCGCTGCCCCAGTCTTTATAATAGATGTCGACATTCTCTCCGTTTTCTTTTCCGACGGTCACGTATGGCATATCCGGTTTCCCTTGGTTTGAGTTGCACCGACAGGCCGCCATTCTGGCCAGGCCTGATCCGACAGAAACCGTCACCCCGTGAAATTTGCTGTCAACGTTACGATTATGTGACGGGTGGTAGCTCTGAGTTGAATTAGCCGTACAATTCGAACCAGGAGGGTTTCAGGTGAGCCAGCGGCTCTTTTAATTTCGCCAGCTCTGCGGCTGGTCCGTGGACTTCGATGCGAATCAAGTCGGCCATGGTCAGCGCCTGCGCCAGCATCGGACCCACGTTTTCCAAGTGCGCCAGCAGCGCGTCGGCGTTGACGTAGCCTTCGCGACAGAATACTTCGTCGCCGTTGATCGTGAACTCATAGAAAAGATTACCCATTTCCTTCCGCGTCTTGGCCGCAAACTCCGGCAGAATCGCCTTCAAAAACGGCATCTTATCCGAAGGCACCTTGAAGTAGGGATGCAAACTGACGAACCTCGAAAGCTGATTCATATCTTGATGATAAACCTTTTCGGAATACACGGCGAGGCCAGAGGATTCGCCAGAAGGAAGTACGCCCGCCACCCCGACCAGCTTTGCGATTCTGTTCATTGCGGCGAACATCGATAGTAAGCTGTGACCCTTGTTGCTCCCTTTGACCCTTGTTGACCCTATGTCCACTCGAGACCATAGCGTTTACAAGTTGCCGATCTCGATGGCGGTCTTACAGCGCCTCAATCGCGGAGAGCTGAAGCTCGATCAGCACGTAAAGTCGAGCCGGCCGATTACACCCGGAAGAGAATGTATAGCCCGGTGCGCGACAAATATCCGGCCGGCACCGAGCTGACGGTCGCGGAACTTCTCCTGCGCCATGTGCGAGAGCGACGGCAGCGCCAGCGATGTGCTCATGAAACTCATCGGCGGTCCGAGGAGCGTCATGGCTTTTCTGAAGGAAATTCAGGTGTCCGACGTCCAAATTGTTAGCTCTGTAAAGGAAATCGGCCGCGACTGGAAAATGCAATATCGAAACTGGGCGACGCCCAAAGACGCGCTCGCACTCCTCGCGGCCTTGCAATCGAAACGCGGGCTCTCAGCCGAGAGCCAGGCACTGCTGCTGAAGTTGATGACCGAGTCCATCCCGGGCGCGAAACGCCTCAAAGGCGAATTGCCTGCCGGAACCCTAGTCGCGCACAAGACCGCACCGGAGGTACTCGCAACGGCATCACCTCCGCGACTAACGACATCGGCATTATCACTGTGCCCGATGGCCGACACCTCGCCGTGGCCGCATTCGTCTCCGATTCCGCCGCCAAGGATGATACGCGGGACGCGATCATTGCCCGCCTGGCCAAAGCTATCTCTCAGCGGTTGCCGCGGTCTCAACGAATAACGTTTGGGTTGCCGGTCATTATCTCGATAACACCGGGATCTATCGCGCATTGGTTGAACACTGGGACGGTGCATCGTGGGCGATCATCTCGTCTCCCAATGCAGGTAATGGGGACAATGCGCTGAACGCGATGGCTGCCGCAAGCTCAAACAAATCTGGGCGGTCGGCTATCATTCGAATGCCCCGGGAGCTGCGAGTTCGACATTGGTTTTACACTTTGGCGGCACAGTTGGACAATCATTCCGAGCCCGAACCCTGGTGGCCTAACAAGTTCTCTCGCCGGAGTTGTCGCATTGCCAGACGGTCGGATCTGGGCTGCGGGCAATTACCGGGATGTCACACAGGTACGGACGCTCCTGTTGCACGGTGATAGCTCCGGTTTCGAAAGAGTTGCCGGCGAAGATTTTCCAGGTGAGGTCACTATCCAAACGGCACTAACGACTATCAGGGCCTGATCGAACGCTACGATGGCGAACAGTGGAGACGCGTTTCGAGCGCGCAGGGAGTCTCCTATACGTATCTTTCCGGAATCACGGCACAGTTGGGCGGAGCGGCATGGGCCCTAGGCAACACTCTGACTGCAACCATCGCTGAGTCGGTTTGCGAAATCCAAGTCAGTGAAACCGCCTTTGCTCCCATCGCAGCGTCGCGTTACCGCGTTCCGCTGCAGCGCAGCGCTTCCCTGAAAATGAAAACATTGGATTGCCGAGCTTGAAGTGATTCCTAGACTAATCGCGTGTCCAGAATGCTGAAGCCTGTTCGTCGAATTGAACTTTCGGAAATAAGTGCCGCGCGCGAGCGAATCGCAAAAACGATCGTTCGAACACCGCTGATTCGTCTCGAGCTCGGACCAGAGTTTCCTGATATTCGGCTGAAGCTGGAAAACCTCCAGCCGATCAACGCGTACAAATTGCGCGGCGCGGCCAATGCGGTGGCCGCGTTGTCCGAACTTGATCGCAAATGCGGCGTTTGGACGATCAGCGCCGGAAATGCCGGCCAGGGCGTCGCGTATGCTGCCCGGGCCGCTGGCGTGCCATGCACGGTGATTGCCGTTGAAACAGCGCCCCAGTCCAAGCTGGAGCGAATGAAAGCGCTTGGAGCAAAAGTTATTCCCGTACCGTACCACGTCGCCTGGAAAGCACTTGACGAACGATCGTTTCCCGGAGCTGAGGGAACGTTTATTCATCCGTTTGATGACGATGATTTCATTGCCGGCCATGGCACGATGGGATTAGAAATTCTTGAAGATGCACCGGAAACCACTGCTGTAATCGCCAGTATTGGCGGCGGCGGATTAATCGCGGGCGTGGCGAGCGCAATTAAGGCGCTGAGGCCGGAGATTAAGATTTTGGGAGTTGAACCGGAAACAGCAGCGCCTGCCGCGCTTTCCTTCAAGAGAGGTTCCCCACAGCTTTTCCCAAACTGGAAAGCGTCATTTGTGGATGGCGCTGGCGGTCAAAGCATGTTCCCGCGGATGTGGGAACGAATGAAATCAATTGTGGACGGATATCTTGTCGTTAGTCTCGAGGAAACAAAAAAGGCGATGCGGCTCCTGGCCGAAAAAGCACGTGTGATCTCCGAGGGCGCGGGTGCGCTGCCAGTTGCTGCAGCGCTGAGTAGAGAAGCCGGCAACGGTCCGATTGTCGCCATCATCTCCGGCGGAAACATCGATCTTAACAAGTTTTGCGAATTGATTGCCTAACGAAAAAATTGCCATAGCAACCGCTGTTGACTTTGGCCGCGGGATTTGAAATAACCGTTCGGCAAAAAATCAAAGGAGCCACAGACAAATGAAAATTGGCGAAATAGCACCGGATTTTGAAGCAGAAACCACCCAAGGCCGAATCCGTTTCCATGATTGGATCGGCGATTCCTGGGCCATTCTGTTCTCCCATCCAAAGGACTTCACGCCGGTGTGCACTACCGAGCTCGGTTACATGGCCAAAATCAAACCAGAGTTTGATCGAAGAAATGTGAAGATAATGGGATTGTCGGTCGATTCGACTGGCGATCACAAAGGTTGGGCGAAAGACATTGAGGAAACGCAAGGACACGCGCCCAACTATCCAATCGTTGGTGATGCCGACTTCAATATCTCGAAATTGTACGGAATGCTTCCATCCGACGTCGACGGCGACCCTAAGAAACGCACCCCTGCAGATAACGCGACAGTGCGCAACGTTTACGTCGTTGGCCCAGACAAAAAGATTAAGCTCATATTAGTATACCCAATGACCACCGGCCGGAATTTCGACGAAGTATTGCGGGTCATCGACTCGCTGCAATTGACTGCGAAACATCAGGTAGCAACGCCGGTCAATTGGAAACCAGGTGAGGACGTGATCATATCCGGTTCGGTGTCGGACGAAGAGGCGAAGAAACGCTATCCGCAAGGCTGGAAAGCGCCGAGACCATATATCCGAATTGTCCCGCAGCCGCACTAAGCGGACGAAAGCTTCTACCTGGATCGCGGCAATATTGGTAGGGTCGCCGCGCTGCGGCGTTCGGACCGGCGTAGCGCGCCGGGCCTACCATGGGTTCTCGGCAGAAAATTCCACTGGGTCCTGTTGAAAATAGTTTTGCAACTCCCGGTATAGCTTCGGGTGACAAGCATGCAACGCACGCGGTCGCTCAAAAAATGCTTCAACGGATACGGCGAAAAACTCAACTGGATCACTGGCGCCGTAAGTATCGAGCAGGGTCGGAATTCCGCTTTGATCTGCAGCGCGGAGCGACCCAAATTCGGCTCGCATGACTTTACTCCAAGCCATTTGCTGCTCGCGAGTCGCCAATTCCGGCACTCCATCGGCCGCATGATTTTCGTAATCGAGCTGGTGAGCAAATTCGTGAAGAACAACGTTCTTGCCGTCGGCGGGATCAGCTGCCCCATGTTTTACAGCGCACCAGGACAAAACCAACGAACCCATTCGACGACCGGTCTCGCCGAGACGACTGACACTCCCTTCTTCCCACACATGCTCACTAATCTGCCGCTTTTCTTCCACCGTGTACGTGAGTGGATAAACAAGAATTGTGAGTAAGCCGGGGAAATAATCCGTCTTGCGACGAAGCAATAGAAGACATGCTTGCACCGCGATAGTGACGCGGACTTCGTCGGTTATCGCGAAGCCGCCGCATCCCTCGAAACGTTTTTCGGCAAGAAATACTTGAACATGGCCAAGCAGTTCCGCCCGGTCGCTGGGGCGTAGCCTCGAAAAAAACGCAATATGATGCTGGATCAGCGAGAGCCATTCCTTTGGAAACGGCCGCGCTTGTAATCGCCGGCGCCTGAACTGCCTTAAAAATGAAAAGGGCACAGGCCACTTTAACCGCCGCTGGGCGGCAAGGAAGGGCTGTCTGCGATCCGCACTTTTACCATCGCGAACCAGAGAGGCCGTCGCTCCCTTTGGGCAAGTTGTTGCCACCAATTCGCTCTCGCATCCTATGACGAATCGCTTTATGAGTGACAGATATGAACACGCTCCCTCTTTCCCGTCGAAAATTTGCGCAACTCCTCGGTGCCGGCGCGGCGGCAGCGATCGTTAGGCCGGCAGCTTCATTCGGAAAACAACCGGAACACATTTACGCAACGGGGCAGATCGTGCGCTTGAGTGCGAATGAAAATCCTTACGGGCCTTCGCCGAAAGCTCTCAAGGCAATGACTGATTCATTTGCCCTCGCATGCCGATACCCCGATGAACACAACAACATTCTGATCGATAAACTGGCGAAGCTTAACGGCGTCAGTCGCGAGCAAATCCTGCTCGGCGATGGATCCAGCGAGATTTTGAAACTCTGCGCCGAAACGTTCACTGGAAAAGAGTATGGAACGCTTGTCGCAGCCGATCCGACGTTCGAAGCAATTCTGGAACAGGCAACTACCAATGGTGCGGAAACCATAAAGGTGCCGTTGACGTCGACCTTCACGCATGATCTTCCAAAAATGCTTTCCGCCGCGAGCCGCGGTCTGATTTACGTCTGCAACCCAAATAATCCCACGGCCAGCATCACGCCCAAGGATGAATTGCGCGACTTCATAGGGAAAGCTCCAGTCGAAACAAGAATCCTTGTGGACGAAGCGTATTTTCATTTCGCCGACAGTCCCGATTATGAAACCGTGATCCCGCTGATAAGAAATTATTCGAATCTGATCGTCGCGCGCACGTTCTCGAAAATCTATGGGATGGCGGGACTACGCTGCGGCTACTGCGTTGCGCAGAAAGAAACCATCGATCAGATGCGCCGGTATCAGATGTGGGACAGCGTCAACATTATGGCCCTGGCTGCAGCGACCGCGAGCTTGGACGATCCCGGTCAGATTCCGAACGGTCAACGGATAAACCACGAAGCGAGGGAGTTCGCGATTACTGAACTCGACAAGCTGGGCTACCAAACAATTCCATCACAGGCCAACTTCATAATGTTTGACTGCAAACGACCGGTGGTACCGCTCATCCAGGCGATGAAGGAACAAAACGTTTATGTTGGCCGATTGTTCCCTGCCCTGCCAAATCACATGCGCGTCACGATCGGCCGGAAAGCCGAAATGCAATCTTTTTTGAACGCGTTCAAGAAAGTAACCGCGTAGTGCGCGGACAGCTCACTCGTCAACGCTTTCGGCGAAGAACTCGTGCCGCCCGAGATAGACAACTCCTGACTGAGCCGATAATCGGCGACTTCTTCTTGCCGTTATCGCCGTGCGCTCCATCCGTCGACGCTGCACCAGGAGTCAATGAGCTGCTGAGCTGATAGAGCGTTTCTAGCGCTTCATGAAGCGAGTGCCGGTCGTCGACCGACATTTCCCCGGGGTGATTGAACTCAGTGCCGTTGACGATGATTGTCGCCTTCAGTTTTGCTGCGAGACGCGCGCCAGAATGAAGCTCTCCTGGATCGTCCACGGCACGATCATATGCAGCTCGGACATCTGAAGGCATCTCGTCGGCGTTCGCATACTCGCGCCCGTTGAACCGGATATTGGTTTTGTCCCTCGCGCTCACTACAAGAATCAGTAGTGAGAACTATTTTTCGCGAAATTCAAGTGCGCCATCCTTGGCGTCCACATGAATAATCTGACCCTCGCGGACTTTGCCTTCGAGAATATCGATGCTGAGCGGATCGAGAATCTCCTTTTGGATGGCACGACGTAGCGGCCGCGCACCGTACACGGGATCGTAGCCTTCGCGCGCGAGCAGTGCCTTGGCCGAAGCAGACAAATTGAGTCTGATTTTTTGTTGTTCGAGCCGTTTCGACAAGAGGCCGACTTGAATTTCGACAATCTTCTTCAACTCATCTTCGCTGAGCCGATCAAAAATAATGATCTCATCGACTCGATTCAAAAACTCCGGACGAAAATGCGTGCGCAACGCATCCATCACAAGTCGCCTGCGGGCCTCCGGAGATTCTTCTTCGGTGATGTATTGCGAACCAATATTGGAAGTCATGATGACGACAGTGTTTTTAAAATCAACCGTTCTCCCCTGCCCGTCTGTGATCCGTCCGTCGTCAAGGACTTGCAGCAGAACATTAAAAACATCGGGATGTGCTTTTTCGATTTCGTCGAAAAGCACAACTGAATAGGGTTTGCGGCGTACTGCTTCCGAAAGCTGCCCGCCTTCTTCGTAGCCGACATACCCCGGCGGCGCGCCGATCAACCGCGCGACAGTGTGTTTTTCCATGTATTCGCTCATGTCGATGCGAATCATGGCGTTTTCGTCATCGAACAAGAATTCTGCAAGCGCGCGGGCTAACTCCGTTTTGCCGACTCCTGTCGGCCCAAGGAAGATGAATGAGCCCAACGGACGATTTGGATCCTGTAAACCTGCCCGGGCGCGTCGCACAGCATTGGAGACAGCTTTGATTGCTTCGTCCTGGCCGACGACGCGTAAATGCAAATGTTCCTCAAGTTTTACGAGCTTCTCGCGTTCGCCCTCCTGTAAACGCGAGACGGGGATCCCTGTCCAACTGGACACTACCTCGGCGATATCTTCCTCCGTCACTTCTTCGCGAAGCAAACGCTTTCTTGTCTTGGCGGATTTCGCAGTTAAATCGGTCAGCTTTTTTTCCAATCCAGGAATGCGGCCATATTGGATCTCGCTTGCCTTGCTCAATTCACCGCGTCGCTGCGCACGCTCTAATTCAGTCCGCAATCGATCGATCTCTTCTTTCACTTTGCGCTGCTCGTCGATGACCGCCTTCTCTTTTTGCCACTCAGCTTTCAGCGCATTCGATTTTTCTTTCAACTCAGCCAATTCTCTCTCGAGCTTCTTTAACCGCTCCTTGCTCGCTGGGTCTTTCTCTTTCTTGAGCGCCTGGCGTTCCATTTCATGCTGCATGATCTGGCGCTCAATCACGTCGATCTCAGTTGGCATCGAATCGAGCTCGATCTTCAGACGCGACGCCGCTTCATCCACCAAGTCGATTGCCTTATCCGGCAGAAATCGATCGGTAATGTAACGATGCGACAACACTGCCGCGGCCACGAGCGCGCCGTCGGTGATGCGCACACCGTGGTGGACCTCATAACGCTCCTTTAACCCGCGCAAGATCGCGATGGTGTCTTCAACGGTTGGTTCATTAACGAGGACCGGCTGAAAACGCCGTTCCAAGGCCGCGTCTTTCTCAATGTACTTGCGATATTCATCGATCGTGGTTGCACCGACCGTGCGCAACTCACCGCGCGCCAGCATTGGCTTGAGCATGTTTGAGGCGTCGACTGAACCTTCCGCCGCGCCTGCGCCCACAATTGTGTGCAGTTCGTCAATGAACAGAATGATTTGACCCTGCGCGTCGGTCACCTCTTTCAAGAACGCCTTGAGCCGGTCTTCAAATTCACCACGATATTTCGCGCCGGCGACCATCGCACCGATGTCCATCGCGATGATTCTTTTGTTTTTCAATGAATCCGGGACATCGCCGCTAATGATTCGGCGCGCCAGGCCTTCCACAATCGCCGTTTTGCCGACACCTGGATCGCCAATGAGTACCGGATTGTTTTTTGTGCGTCGCGACAACACTTGCATTACCCGCCGAATCTCATTGTCGCGCCCGATTACCGGATCGATTTTGCCGCGACGCGCCAGTTCGGTAAGATCACGCCCGTATTTGTCCAGCGCCTGAAATTTTCCCTCGGGATTTTGATCGGTCACTCGCTGTGAGCCGCGCACTTGCTGAAGACCCTGCATGAGCTTGTCTCGCGTCATGCCGAAATCCTTCAGTAATTTTGCTGCAGGAACGTTTGCAGCGCTCAATGCGAGCAGATAATGCTCGGCACTCGTGAACTCATCCTTGAGCTTGGACATTTCCTTCTCGGCATTGTCCAGAACGCTGCGAAGCTCGTTCGAAACGCGCAGATCAGCAGCGGCGCCATGAATTTTCGGGCGGCGCTCCAACTCCGAACGGAGCCGCTCCTGCAACTGATCTACGTTCGCCCCAATCTTCTCCAACAGCGGGCGCGCTATTCCTTCGCTTTGATCGAGAAGAGCGGAAAGGAAATGCTCGTTGGTAATTTCCGGATGATTTGATTGCGAAGCAAGATCCTGCGCCGCTTGCAGGGCCTCCTGCATTTTCTGCGTGTATCTGTCGATGCGCATACCCCAAAGTAACAAACAGGATTCGCTCGGCAATTGCGCTGAACGAAACGTTCCAAGATGGTTGACACAAACGCCTCCCCAAGGATGAGTGTTTTAGGATGAATTCCCGCGAAAAATGGGTGGGGTCGAAGTCGCTGGCGCTTTTGCGTCAGGGGCCCTTTCGTCGATATATCATCGGCTCGCTAATCTCCGACAGCGGCACATGGATGCAAATGATGGCGCAAAGCTGGGTGATGAGCGCCCTTACGAACAAAGCGATTCTGCTGGGCTTGGTAAATTTTGCAGCCGGTCTGCCAGCGCTCGCACTTGCTCCGGTGGCCGGATCGCTGGCTGATCGGCTGGACAAACGCAAGATCCTCGTGGCGACACAAGTCGTGCAAATAATTTTTGCTGTCGCTTTGGGACTTTTAGTGATGAGCGGGCATATCCGCATCTGGCATATCATCTTTTTTGCCCTCCTCTTGGGAATTGCTTTCTCGTACGAAATGCCCGCCATTACTGCGCTCGTGCCTGAGTTAGTAAAGCGCGACGAGATCGCCGCTGCAGTTGCTCTTGACCGGTCAGTCTTCCATGGATCGCGTTTGATCGGACCGTCGCTGGCCGGCTTCTTCGTTGGGTGGTGGGGGGCCGCGTCAGCATTTTTCTCCAATGCGCTTTCATTCGTGGCATTAATCGTAGCGCTGATATCGCTACCAAAGCGACCCATTGGCACGCCGGAAGAAGAACAACAACGCCGGAGCGGGATTTTGGAAGGTTTTAAATACGTCCGTTCCAATCGCATTATTCTGTCATTGATAAGCTTGATCGCCCTGAACACGATATTCGTTTTTCCGGCGATCTCAGTGATGCTTCCGCTTTATGTCCGTAACATCCTTCATCTGGGCGCTACAACGATGGGTGGATTGATGGCAATTTCCGGGAGCGGATCATTCCTTGGATCGATCGGATTGCTCGGTGTTGCGCGCGAAAACCGCTTGAAGTTTATGACTGGGAACGTGCTGGCCATCGCAGTGGGGGTTTTTCTGATGTCGATTTCGCAAACCTTTTTGCTTACCGCTTGCGCCATGGGTGCGATCGCCATCGCGCTTTCGATGAACTTCGGTCTTTCCAACACGATCGTGCAGGAACAGGCGCCGGCACATTTGCGCGGCAGGGTATCGGCGGTTGTGGGGATGAGCTTTTTTGGGTTAATGCCTGTGGCAGGTTTGATCATACCCGGTTTCGCCGACCTCATCGGGATGCGAACGATTTTGACGATTGCATCAGTGATCTACGGAATCGCGGCGTTCTCAGTATTGAGCATCGCCGGACGCCATGTCTGCGACCAGCCGGTTTCAGCCGCGCCGGAGCCTGAGATTGAGCCAGTGTGCTAAGAGAGAGCGCATTTGCTTCGGTGAACGTTCTACGGTTTACGATAAATGATTTCGTTTTCCACCTGCTGGAACTCCGCGCGACACACAGCGGGCGACGAAATGCTGCGTGAAATCAAAACCGCGCTCGGCTTTGACTTAATCGAATTAGGACATGGTATTCGCAGCTCGCTGTTGCCCGGGATTCAGAAAATGTTCGATTCAGGTCAGGTTCGGTTCAGTAGTTTGCATAATTTTTGCCCAGTGCCGGTCGACGTGAAGGTGGCTTCGCCGGACTGTTACCAGTTTTCTGCTGTTTCGGCGGAGGAACGCGAGCGAGCTGTGAGGCACACGCTTCAGACCATCGATTCGGCCGAACGGTTGGAGGTTCCGTTTGTGGTGTTGCATTTGGGTGCTGTAAAAATGCGACCAGTCACCGACCGATTGATACAAATGACAAAAGCCGGGAAGCACCTGTCACGCGAGTACGTGCAAGCAAAAATAAAAGCAGTGAAAACGCGCGAGAAGCGCGCGCCCGCGCAGCTGCGATGGGTGAAGGAGTGCCTCCGGCGAGTCGTTGAGCACGCCATTTCGAAAAATGTCGGTGTCGCTTTGGAGAATCGGCGCGGCTATGAAGAAATTCCTAACGAGTCCGAGTTGCAGGCATTGCTCAATGAATTTGATTCGCGGCACCTGGGATACTGGCATGATTTCGGTCACTCCCAAATCAAAGCAAACCTCGGTTTCATTGACCACGGCCAGTGGTTAACTGAGATTGGTTCGCACGCGTTTGGCTCTCACGTGCAGGACTGCATTTGGCCGGCAAGGGATCATGAGCCGCCTTTCACAGGCGAGATGGATTTTGAGAAACTTGTTCCTCTTCTTCCGACAAACTGCTTATTTGTTTGGGAAATGAGCCCGAGCAAAACGGTGGATGCGATTCGGCAGTCGGTCCGAATGTGGGAGAAACGTTTTGGCGGATGAAGAAAATCCTCATCACAATTTTCCAACTTAGCGTCACCATCGGGGTGCTGTATTGGGTGTACCATGATCCGAACAGGCGCGCGCAAATGGTTGAGGCGCTCCGGAATGCAGAATATCGCTGGGTCTTTGTTAGCATGTTGGCCTATGCGGTTGTGGAAACCGCAGCAGCGTTTCGGTGGCATGTTTTATTAAAAGTGCAAAACATTCACTTGACTGTGCCACGGCTGACCGGGCTTTTCTTTATCGGGCTCTTCTACAACCAGTTTTTCCCAGGAGGCACCGGCGGCGACATCATCAAAAGTTATTACCTGCTGAAGGAAACACCGGACAAAAAAGCGGGCGCTTTACTGGCAGTAGTGTTCGATCGATTCATCGGCCTGGTGGCATTGGTCGCGCTCACCGCCACACTGATCGTCTTGCGTTATGATTTTCTTTCCCAGAAACCTGAAACAAGAAATCTGCTTTGGCTTCTACTGTTTCTTTTGGGCGCGGCTGTTCTTTTCCTGATTGCAACTTTTGTTATCAGCGGATTCAAATTGTTTCAGTTTTTGCCAGCACATTTTCCCGGCCGTGACAAATTGATCGAGATCTTCGCTGCCTATCATCTTTACGCACATCATTGGCGTGCAACTCTTGTGGCCTTTGGCGCGTCGATCGTGGCGCACCTTGCTACGTTTACGACATTCCTGTTTGCTGCTTATGCCCTCGGTGTGCGCGTGCCGCTGCTCGATTTTTTTGCGATCATGCCCGTTGAGCGAACGATTTCCGCTTTGCCGATCAGTTTTGCCGGCATTGGTTTGCGTGAAAAAGTGTTACAGATCATGCTCAACGGGCTTTGTGGGGTTCCGGACGCAAAGGCCATTCTGATTGGATCCCTGACTTTTTTAATCATACTAATTTGCTGTCTTCCCGGCGCTGTTGTTTACCTGTTTTATAAGCCCAGCGGTGCAGCAGGACGCGTGAAGTTGCGCGAAATGGAAGAGGAAGTTGTCACACTGGAACATGAGCTCGGCGAACCCGAATGAAAAAGCGTTTCAACGCTCAACGCCCATTCGTCTACGCCACCTTCGCTATGACAGTCGATGGCAAAGTGACCACCAAAAATTTCGGGCCGGTCGATTTCACATCACGTGAAGACAAGCTGCATTTGTTTCGCCACCGTGCTCAGGCAGATGCGGTTCTGATCGGACATACGAGTTTGGAGCGCGATAACGTACGACTCGGGTTGCCAGCCGAGTTGCAGGAACGCAGAATCGAGCGCCACCTAACTCCAAGTCCGCTGCGGGTGATCGTTTCGAACAAAGGAAGAATTGATGACCGGCTGAAGATTTTTCAATCCGACGTTTCCCCGATTATCATTTTTTCCACCAAACTAATGCCCAGGAAAAACCAGCAAGCTTTACGAAAAAAAGCGACGCTGCATTTGAGCAATGCCGATCATCTCGATCTTGCTGCGATGCTGCAAACATTGAGTGATCGATACAACGTACGGACGCTTGCATGTGAGGGCGGGCCAACGCTTTTTCGAGCGTTGTTAGTAGAAGACTTGGTCGATCAACTGAACCTCACGATTGCACCGTTAATGTTTGGCGGGGCAAAGGCGCCCACGTTGACAGGGCTCAGCAAGCAATTCCTTCCGGCCAGCGTACATTGCTCCTTAACGAATATGCGGATAATCGGCGACGAATGCTTTCTTACCTATCGGGTGAGGCATCGCCAACGTCGCTCTAGAAAAACACGTTCATCGCGCGAAAATCGATGTTGTAGAATTGTCAGCTAGAGCAGTAATTGCGTCGCGCTCGAGCAGCAACGTTTTCACCGCTTCCACGGCGATAACACGAAGCCGTGATTCGGCAGCAACGCGAACTGTTTCGACACCGATTACCGGAACATCAAAACGCATGTCCTGATTCGGTTTGGCTACTTTGACCATCACCGCGCCGTCGCGTGCAAGCATGCCGCCGCGTCTGATGGCGTCGTTTGTCCCTTCCAACGCTTCAACGGCGAGAACGGTTCCATTCTTAACAATGACGGTCTGCCCAACGTCCATGCGCGCGATTTCCTTCGCGATTCTCCAGCCAAGTTCAATATCCTCTTCTTCATGACGCGATAGTCTTGGGCCCGCAATGAGTCCCGCGGGCGCGAGAGAATCTTCGAGAAATGTGGTGGCTGGAAGGAGGTTGACCTCAATCTTTGCAAGCTCCTCTGCGATCGCGGAAAAAATCGACTCAGCATTGCGTTGTTTCAGTTTTCCCAGTAGCATCAGCGCCTTCAAATCCGGCCGCAGATCGAAAAGATTTCCCGGCGCGATTTGTCCGGCCATGATCGCCTGATGCACGCCTTGTACACGAAAAAACTTCAGCATTCGGCCCAGTTGCCCGACGCGCATCCATTTGAGAACATTTACATGTTGCTCAAGAACCGAATCTGTTTCATTCGTGAAAGCGGCAGCAATGATTTTCTTCACACCGGCTTTTCGTGCTGCGCCTGCGATCAATCGAGGGTAAACGCCGTTGCCGGCAATTATTCCGAGCGTTTCCGGCAACTGCATTGAAACCATGTAACAGAAAAAGTTCGCAATGGCGAGGAAGCCATCGCCAGCACACGAGGGCGGGTGAACCCCCTCACATTTATCCGCGCCGTCGGCGTTTGACGTGCAACTGCGCAAGAGCCTTTTGCAATGAAGCTTGAATGGCAGCTACTTCTTCAGACGTGTGATCTTCTTTCATCGCCGCTTTAGCTCTTTCCACTGCAGCTTCGGCAGCGGCAATGTCAATTTTCTCTGATTCAAGTGCCATATCGGTTAACACCGAGACCGCGTCAGCCTTGATTTCCACAAATCCCTCACCGATCGCCATAGTGGTTTCACGACCGCTCCTTATGACGCGCAATTCCCCCGGCAGTAACGTGGTGAGAAGCGGCACGTGTTTAGGGTAAACACCAAGCTCACCCTCTGATCCAGGCAACGTGACCATCTCAACATCTTCGGAGTAAATTTTCTCCTCAGGCGTTACAATCTCGAGCTTGAGCGTAGCCATGGCTAACCTTCCTTAACCATCTCGATTCCACCCTTCATATAGAAATTCTGTTCAGGCACATCGTCATATTTGCCTTCGAGAATTTCCTTGAATCCGCGAACGGTCTCCGCAACGGGGACATATTGGCCCTTGTACCCGGTAAAGATTTCGGCGACGTGAAATGGTTGACTCAGAAAACGCTGAATCTTCCGTGCACGATTCACTGTGAGCTTGTCCTCCGGGCTTAGTTCATCCATGCCAAGAATAGCGATGATGTCCTGAAGATCCTTATAGCGCTGCAATACTCGCTGCACATTTCGAGCGACATCATAATGATCTTCGCCCACAATTTCGGGAGCGAGTGCTTTGGACGTGGATGCCAATGGATCAACGGCGGGATAAATTCCGAGCTCAGCAATCGCGCGCTCAAGCACAATGGTAGAATCCAGATGCGCAAAAGTGTTGGCCGGCGCCGGGTCTGTAAGATCGTCCGCTGGAACATAGACCGCCTGAAACGACGTGATCGATCCTTTGTTAGTCGACGTAATTCGCTCCTGCAAGTCACCCATCTCCGCAGCAAGCGTGGGCTGATAACCGACCGCGCTCGGCGTTCGGCCTAACAAGGCTGATACCTCTGATCCGGCTTGCGAGAAGCGAAAAATATTATCGATGAACAGGAGCACGTCCTGATTTTTCTCGTCGCGAAAATATTCCGTCATGGCGAGAGCGGAAAGAGCGACGCGCAGACGCGCGCCGGGCGGTTCGTTCATTTGACCGAAGACCATCCCTACTTTCGACTTCGACAAATCCTTTTGATCGATCACACCCGCCTCGCTCATTTCCTTATAAAGATCATTGCCTTCACGACTTCGTTCGCCTACGCCGGCAAACATCGACACGCCTCCGTGTTTCATCGCGATATTGTTGATTAACTCCTGGATAACAACGGTCTTGCCGACACCCGCCCCGCCAAATGCACCGACTTTGCCGCCCTTCGTAAATGGACAGATAAGGTCGATGACCTTGATACCCGTTTCCAGAATCTTTGCGCTTGTATCTTGCTCGGTCAGCGTCGGCGCGGAACGATGAATCGGATAGCGTTTTTCAAAGTTCACAGGGCCGCGCCCATCAATCGTATCGCCGGTCACGTTGAAGAGCCGGCCAAGAACGCCCTCCCCTACAGGCACGCTAATGGGAGCGCCAGTATCGACTACTTCCATGCCGCGTTTCAAACCGTCTGTTGAAGACATGGCGACTGAGCGCACCCAATTTTCACCGAGATGCTGTTGTACTTCGAGCGTCAGCTTTGTCGGGTTGCCATTGACTTCATATTCAATTTCGAGCGCGTTGTAGATTTTCGGCAGTGTGTTGTCATCCGAAAATTCGATGTCCACAACGGGACCAATTACCTGAACTATATTTCCTTTATTCATAAACTTTGCTTAACCGCTTAGCGCCATCTGGGCGGTGGCGATCTCGAGTAACTCCGTGGTAATGCCAGCCTGGCGCATCTTGTTGTACTCCAGTGTCAGATCTTTGATAAATTGCTCAGCATTGTCGGTCGCATTTTTCATCGCTACCATGCGAGCACTATGCTCTGAGGCGCGCGCATCCAAAACCATCTGGAAAACCTGAAACTGAATGTAATAGGGCAACACGACGCCCAGTAGTTCTTCGGCTTGCGGTTCGAAAACATAACCGAGCATCGGATCAAGATCTTGTTTCATCTCCTCGATACTCGCCCCTTTCGGGAGATCAAAACTGCTGATCGGCAGCAGGGTTTGTACAACCGCACGCTGGCTGATCGTGTTGATGAAATGTGTGGAGAGCACAGAAACTTTATCCACTTCGTGCCTGAGAAATTTCTCGATGCAGAACTTTGAGAGCGGTTTGCTTTCCACAAAGCTGGGTGAATCCTTGAGCTCGAAATCTGCAAGCAGCTCCCGTTTGGTTCGTGCGATGAACTGGCGCGCCTTTTTTCCGCTAACCACGAAGGCGGTTTTAGTCTGATCAAAATTTGCGGCCTCGCGAAACAAGTTTGTGTTGAGCCCGCCACATAGCCCCTTGTCCGTGCTGATAATCAATACCAGCTCCTTCCTCAGCGGTCGGATTTCCAAAAGCGGATGCAACCGGGGGTTCGTCCGTTGCTGTAACGAAACAAGAACCTTGTTCATCAATTCAGCGTAGGGGCGTCCCGCAAGTGCATGCTGCTGAGCTTTCCGCATCTTGGAGGCAGCCACCATCTGCATCGCTTTGGTGATCTGGGCAGTGTTCCGGATGGATTTGATCCGGCGCCGTATGTCCCGCGTGTTCGCCATTAGGAATTACTTCCTACAACTTTGCAATCATGCCCGACTTCATTGCCAGGTCGTTTTGAATTCATCCAAAGCTGCTTTCAGTTGTGGTTCAATGTCCTTATCGAGCTCTTTCTTCTCCCGGATCGATTGAAGCAATGGTTCCTTCCTCGTTTGCAGCCAATCCTGAAGTTTCAGTTGATATTCCTTCACCCGGTCGACTGGGACGGAATCGAGATATCCGTTTTGCATGGCCCACATCACAGCGACTTGCTGTTCGACTGGAATTGGATTGTACTGTTTTTGTTTAAAAAGCTCGACAATACGTTGGCCACGATCGAGCCGTGCCCTTGTTGCCGTATCGAGATCCGAACCGAATTGTGCAAATGCAGCTAGTTCGCGAAATTGCGCGAGATCGAGTTTCACTTTGCCCGCGACCTGCTTGATCGCCTTAATCTGAGCTGCCGAGCCGACGCGACTAACGGACAAACCGACTGAAATTGCAGGTCGAACGCCTTGGTAAAACAAATCCGTTTCGAGATAAATCTGACCGTCCGTGATTGAGATCACATTTGTTGGGATGTAAGCAGACACGTCACCGGCCTGGGTCTCGATGATTGGCAGGGCGGTCAATGAGCCGCCGCCGAATTCGTCGCTCATGCGGGCGGCGCGTTCGAGCAACCGCGAGTGCAGGTAAAACACATCCCCGGGATACGCTTCCCGGCCCGAAGGCCGTTTCAGGACGAGCGACACCTGGCGATAGGCGACTGCATGCTTTGATAAATCATCGTAGATGATCAGCGCGTCCATCCCATTATCCATGAACCACTCCCCCATCGCCGCGCCGGCAAATGGCGCGAGATACTGATTAGTTGCGGTGTCCGATGCAGGGGCAGAGACGATTGTGGTGTAGGGCATGGCACCCTCTTTTTCGAGAACGTTAAGCACGCGCGCGACGTTCGAATTTTTCTGGCCGACGGCGACGTAAATGCAGTATAGCGGCCGATAATTGCTATCCTTCGCATCTTCGGCAGCCTTGTTCAGGCGTGCCTGGTTAATAATTGTATCTATGGCAATCGTCGTTTTCCCGGTCGCCCGGTCGCCGATAATCAGCTCACGCTGGCCACGTCCGATCGGAATCATGGCATCAATAGGCATGATGCCGGTCTGGACTGGTTGATTCACGCTGCGTCGCTTAATGACACCGGGCGCGATTTTCTCCAATGGATAAAATGTTTCGGTTTTGATCGGTCCTTTATCATCGAGTGGCTGGCCCAGTGTGTTGACCACTCGGCCCAGAAGGGCTTTTCCTACGGGAACGGAAAGGAGACGGCCAGTTGTTTTTGCTTCGTCACCTTCTTCAACAAGCGTGTTGTCACCTAACAAGATCGCGCCAACTTCAGTCTCCTCGAGGTTGAGTGCTAGACCATACACGCCATTGGGGAATTCGATCATCTCATTGAGCATCACGTCACTCAAACCTTCGATGCGGGCAACGCCGTCGCCCGTTTCGCGTACGACTCCCACGTTAGTCTTCGTCGTTGAGGTTTTTAGCTCTTCAATTTTGGATTCGATATCTTCGAGTATTGTGCTCATGGGTCTAGGTGTTGATTAAAGTTCGTGTTGCAGTCGTTCAAGGCGGTTGCGTACGCTTCCGTCCCAAACATCGCTGCCTACGCGGATCCGCATTCCGCCAAGTAGCTGAGGATCAACCTGAAATTCAGTCGCGAGATCATTGCCATATTTATTTTTTAGATTGGCGACGATCTCTGTTCGCATCGCCGGATCCACCTCGCTCGCAGTTTCGATCGTCGCGCGGTGTTTCTGCAATTCGAGCCGCAGCAAGCGCCTGTAATTTTTCAGGACGTCAACGTAGTTTCGCGGTCGCTGTGCAATAAGTGAATCGACCAGCGAAGAGATTCTGCCAGGATCAAGTTGGCCATCAGTGAAGCTTGCCTGAAGCATCTTGCGCGACAGTTGACGAATTTCCTTGTTAAGCTTCATTGGGCGACCTCTCGAACTGCTTCCTCCTGTAAGCGACGCTGGTCGTCCTGCGTCAGCACCTTGCCAGTGACCTTTGCCGTGGTATCGACCACCAGACGCCCTAGCTCGCGTTTCAACGATTCCATCGTCCGTTCGTGTTCGAGCGCCGCGGCTTCCCGTGCTTTAGTGATGATTTGCTCCGCCGCCGTAATCGCTTCCTGCTGCTTACGCTCCGACAAATGGGCGGCGCTTTCGCGCGCTTCGTCGATCATCTTCTGGCCGTCCGCATTGGCCTTCGAGACGATCTCCTGGTAACGCTTCTCCGCTTCTGCGAGTTCCTTTTTGATTTTCTCAGCATTGAGCTGCCCCTGCTCGATGGTGCGCCGCCGCTCTTCCAAAATGGCAAGGATGGGCTTATAGGCGAACCGTTGCAAAAGGTACGCAACGATACAGAAACTAATGACCTGCGATAGAAACAGCTTCCAATTCCAGCCGAATGTTTCAGCTGTTTCGCGCAAAATATCGCTTACGCCTCCGCTGCTGGCGGCAATAATCAGGTTCATAAACTAAGTTTCGGGCGCAATATTGATTGCCTCCCGATAAAATTAGTGAACGAGGTACAGCGCGTAAAAAACGATCGCCTCGGTCAACGCGATGGCGAGAATTCCGTGCACGAGCACTTGCGTGAACGCACCGGGATTGCGACCGACCGCGCTGGTCATTCCCAGTCCGGTCAAGCCGATTCCGATTCCGACGCCCATCGCAGCAAGCCCGACGTGAATGCTTCCGCCCAGTTCTGCTAGTATTGGTAGTATCATATTTTTTGTTAGTTGGTTTTGGAAATCTCGTTATGATCCCTGAAACGTCAGTGCGCGTGTTCCGTTCCGTCCTCGTGTTCTGCAATTAACATTGTAAAAACGGCTGTTAACAGCATGAACACAAGTGCCTGCACAAATCCGACGAGCACTTCGAGGAAATAAAACGGAATGGGTAGGATTGGCGACAGCCATGGGACCATCGTGGACATTGCCTCGAGAATGCTTTCGCCGGCGTAAATGTTTCCAAACAATCGAAAACTGAGCGCGATCGGCCGAAATATGATCGAGATTACCTCCAGCCAGCCGACAGCAAAAAATATGACGATCATAAGGATTCTGATGATTCCGGTCGTCTCACCTTTTGGACCAAACAAATGTTTCAAGAATCCGCCGACACCGTTGGCCTGAATCGCCCAGACAAACCACATCACGAAAAATATGGCCGACATTGCGGTAGTCATGTTTAGGTCTGCGTTGCCACCGCGCAACAAGGGGCGATCGATATGGAAATTTCCCGTTGCGTCGTAATGGCCCCAACCAACAGTTCCGATTCCGGGAACTAATCCAAGCCAGTTCACGAACAGAATAAAAATGAAAACCGTGGCATAAAACCAAAATCCCTTTCGCACGAGATCACGGCCGATAATGTTTTCCAAAAAGTTGTGCAACCCCTCGACCAACCACTCCCAAAAATTTTGAATGCCGCTGGGAATGACCTGAACCCGGCGAGTTGCGATCTGTGAGAAAACGATAATGCCAGCGGCGACGATCCAAGTCACCAGCATTGAATTAGTGATTCCGAAGCCGCCAATCTGAACCAGCATTTGTGGCTTTAGCGAGACGCCCTCGTGCTCGGTGGCAGCTGCTGGTTCGGCTGCAAAGCTCGAGACCGCAAGCATTACGCTGGCGGCCAAGACCAGAATCGATATCGGTAAACAACGGTTGCGCATTTTGTAAGCACAGCTGCAGCCAGCATCGGTAATGCCGACGTGCCGAAGTCACCCGCCGTCGTCCCGCCCTTCTGGGAGTCCAGCGGATAGGTTGCCTCGGCTGCAACCTGAACGCGCATATCAAAGCGCGTTTTGTCGAGGATTACAAACAAAAATCTGGGGCGCTAACTTATTTTGCCGATAAGCTTTCAGCGAACTGAGGCGCGATCCTCGCAACCGGCCTCGAGTCCTTTCGCTCAGCCGCGCCATTCATTGTGATCGCTTCCTCGTAAAAAGCTTCCAGCTGATCAATTTGTGTTCCCTGTTCAAATCGTTCCTTCACCGTACGATGCGCATGCACTCCCATTTCCTTCAATAGGCCAGGCGAACTTGCAATTAGTTGCATCCCGTTCGCCAGTGCAACGTGGTCCTCCTCCGGGACCAGAAATCCGGTGCGACCGTGGTCAACTGCCTCGGGAATTCCACCATGCCGCGTCGCCACCACCGGCAACCCAGTCGCCATCGCTTCCAAGGCTGAGTTGGGCACGCCTTCCTGATCTTGATTTGGGGAAATCTCGCTCGGATGGAGAAACAGATGTGAACTGGCATAAAGCTCTCGCAGCTTTAGTTGAGACAGGAACCCGAGAAAATGCACGTCCCTGGCGATACCAAGTCCACCGGCGAGCATCTCCAACTCTGGCTGTAACGGCCCTTTCCCAGCGATAAAAAACTCCGCGCCAGGATAATCCTTCTTGAAAATTGAAAAGGCGCGTAAGCTTGTGGCGACTCCTTTCTTGGGAATCAACCGGCAGGCTTGGACCACTTTCCATTTGCCGTCCGCTGGCGGTTCTCTGTCGCACAACGGGAAGTCATTGAGCGGAATGCCAGTCCGATTAATACGCAGTTTTTCCGGCGGACACCCCAACTGGATCAGCCGCTCGGCCAAGGATTGAGAACGCGCGAATACTAGCGGGACGGCGTTGAAAAGGCGGCGCAATTTCCCGGGATAGTCCTTTATCTCGGGTTTGTGCGCGACATCGGCACCATGAAAGGACACGACACACGGTTTGTGCCATTGCTCGATAAAAGGAAGCAAATGGACACCGGTGTGACCAAAATAAATGTGCATTAAATCGGCACCATGCCTTCTGAGCAATGAGTCCAACGTTTGATATTCGCCGCGATACACGATCGGAGGCCGTCGTTCGACGAATTTCAACCAGCCGTGCACGAGCAAGTTAGTGCGCCGTTTCGGAATGACTTCTATATCATCAAATGGAAAGCGCTCAGCGTTCTGGACTTCTTTGGTCACGACAAATGTATCGACGCCACGCAGCGCTTTGACCTGTCGATAGATATGCAACATCTCCGACTTCAAAAAACTCGAACAATAACTCGCTACAACCCGTCTGCCCATACTCAGCGCCCAGTCTCGCTAGGGATATTAAAGTTGTCCATCTCAAATTGTGGCTGCAAACAATGTCTTCATCATTGCAATATGATTCGCATTGCCAATTCTTGCTTTAAGGCCTCGATACCTTCTCCACTTACTGCCGAAATAGGAAAGATCTGAAATTTCGGGAATTTTTCTTGCAGCGCTTTCAGATTTTTCTCCGCACCAGCCAAATCCATTTTGTTGGCTATAACAAACCAGTCACGCAACGATAACTTCGGATCGTAAAGATTAATTTCCCGGCGAAGATTGCGCAAATCCTGCATTGGATCGCGTCCTTCGGTCCCTGCGATATCCACCACGAAAACCAATACATGACAGCGTTCAATGTGGCGCAGAAATTCGTGTCCCAATCCCACCCCGCGATGAGCTCCTTCGATTAAACCAGGAATATCGGCAATCGTTGCACGACCGTACTCCGGAAATTCAATCACGCCAACAATGGGGTGCAGTGTTGTAAAAGGATATGCCGCGACTTTTGGACGGGCAGCCGAGAGCTTTCGTAGCAGCGTTGATTTGCCCGCATTCGGGTACCCAACCAAGCCGATATCAGCGATGGTTCTCATCTCAAGCAGGAAGTATCCCTCTTCACCCTGTTCCCCTTCGCTATACTGACGCGGCGCCCGATTGCGTGAGCTCTTGAAGTGCACGTTCCCCTTCCCCCCTGCTCCGCCCCTGCAAAGAACGAATTGGCCTTCATCAATTGTGAGGTCAACTAGCGGCTCGCTATCGCTGGCAATGGCCGTGGTTTGCTCCGTCCGCCACACAATTGTACCCACAGGTACCTTAACGATCTTGTCCGCTCCGGCGCGTCCCGTCATTTTCTTCCCCAGTCCATGTCCGCCGTTTTGCGCTTTCATCAACGGTTCGTAGAATAGATTGGCGAGGTTATCGACATGCCGGTCTGCACGCAAAATCACATCACCCCCGTGTCCACCGTCCCCACCGTCTGGTCCCCCTTTTGGCACAAATTTCTCCCGTCGAAAACTAACGCACCCGCGCCCACCCTTTCCCGCTTGTGCAAAAACTTTTACTCGATCGACGAACATCGTTTCGCCTTCATCAAACCTTTAAGCTTGAACGTTTGAATCGGGTCTCGTGCTGGATTTCACGGGATTCAATGTTTCGTACAACCTCTTAGTCTTCTCCGCGACGGCAGCCCAGCTAAAGTTCTCCTCCACGCGTTTGCGGCCAGCCTTGCCGAACCGCGCGCGTAACTTGGGATCTCTCATCAACTCATTGATACGCGTTGCCAAATCGCGCGCGAATTTTTCGGGATTTGTCGCTTCAAACGGGCTTTCCACCATTTGCTGAAGTGGAACGAGGAACCCGGTTTCGCCATCAACAACGACTTCCTTGATTCCGCCAACGGCACTGGCAACCACGGCCGTTTCGCATGCCATTGCTTCAAGATTAATGATACCAAAAGGCTCGTAAATTGAAGGACAAACGAACACCGCCGCGTGCGAGTAAAGTTCGCAGACCGCCTCTTGATTGACCATTTCCTCGACCCAGACGATTCCTGTCCGGCGCGCTTTTGCTTGTGCGAGAGCGGTTCTCATTTCCTCTTCAATCCGCGGCGTATCTGGGGCCGCGGCGCACAACACGATCTGATAATCATCATCCATAAATTGGATCGCGCGCACAAGGTGCTGAAAGCCTTTCTGGCGAGTGATCCGGCCAACAAAAAGCACATATGGTTTGCCAGGATCGATACCGTAGCGTTTGAGCGCAGCAGTCGAATCGACCTTACGGTACCGGTTCAAGTCGACTCCATTATAAATCACATGGACCCGCGCAGGATCGACATCAAACAACCGCTCGATATCGCGCTTGGTTGCACTGGAAACCGCGATAATTGCGTCGGCCATTTCCAGCGCGGTTTTCTCGATCCAAAGTGAAAAGTCGTAGGCGCCCGCGAGTTGTTCGCGTTTCCAGGGACGAAGTGGCTCGAGCGAATGAACTGTGATCACCAGAGGCAATCCGTAATTTTTCTTGGCCAGAACTCCTCCGAAGTGGCTGTACCACGTGTGACAATGAATCACATCGGCGTCAATATTCATGGTGTTGAAATCGGTGCAGCGCCGCACTGCGCCAAAAGCAGCACGCAACGGCCGTGGGCAGGTAAAATTACTTGTATCCAGTTCGAAGCCGATCACTTCGAGATTACCATGCTCAATATGTTGATCGCCAAAGCAGCGCACTTGCACTGGCATTGTTTTTGCCAATTCGCGTGACAAATAGCCTGCGTGCACCCCTGCACCACCATAGATGTGGGGCGGATACTCGTTAGTCAGAAAAAGCACCTTCATGCTGAACAAAAACGTTGAATCATGAATTCTGAATTTCGAAACAATGACCAAGTTGAGACCCTGCGATGCATCCGCGGACGCTTAGTTTTTCACCTTCAGCAACAGAACCGGTACGTCCACCGCGTGTCGCACCTTATCGGCAGTTGCTCCGTAAAGAATATCGCTGATGAGCCGATGACCGTGCGTTGTCATTGCTATGAGATCAATGTTTTTCTCACTCGCCAACTTAATGATCTCATCTGAGGGTTCACCAAGGGCAAGGACAGCCGCGCAGGTAAAACCTTCGGCTGTCAACTCGCGATTGCGCTCCTCAAGATAGGCGCGGTCCTGCTTCATCTCCTCGCTCTCGGCGAGTTTAAGTTGATTAAAGTTTCGAGCTACCCAACCGTTTGCAACGTGGAGAAGGAGCAACTTCGCTCCGGTCATGCGTGCAAGCGGCTTGATATGCGTGAGAATGGTGTCGTCGGCCGGAGTGTTTTCGAGAGGAATGAGAATGTGCTTGTACATCGGAACGCTTCGCCGGTCATTTTTACTGCGGGAAGGGAAGGTGCAGGAAGCCATAAAAAACCTTGAGCAGCGCTGCCGGTAAAAATGTATCAAAAAGAAGCTTCATATTCAGAGCGATGATGACCAGTGTCGCGGTCCAACCAACAATTCTAATCCAGCAGGGATTACTGAACTCGCCCATTTTGGCCTTCTCATCAGTGAAGCGCATCAACGGCCATACCGCGAAGCCGAGCTGCATACTCAAACAAACTTGACTGGCAATCAGCAACTCGGTCGTCTTTCCTTCCCCAAAAATTCCTATCACGAGCACGGCAGGAAGAATAGCAATGACGCGCGTGATTAGCCTGCGTAGCCAAGGCGTGATTCGGAAGTTTAGAAAACCTTCCATGACGATCTGCCCTGCAAGCGTGCCGGTGAGAGTCGAATTTTGACCCGACGCCAACAAAGCAATCGCAAACACGGCGCTGGCAAAGCCAACGCCTAAAAGCGGACTCAGCAGTTTATATGCGTCCTGAATCTCAGCGACATCCTGATGACCCGACCAATGGAAGGCTGACGCGGCGAGTACCAGAATGGCGGCATTGATGAACAGCGCAAACATGAGCGCGACCGTCGAGTCCAGCGTGGCAAATCTGATGGCTT
>DASTMV010000098.1:0-6892 GCA_035713885.1 Candidatus Udaeobacter sp.
CGACGTACACTACGCCCGCTACCTCGTCTTTGAAGGGCCGTGTTGCTGGAGCCATCGGTATCGCTCACGAGCGCGTCGTCACCCAATACTATATTGTCGTTCATGCTGCAGCCTTATTGGTAGATTGCGCGTACGTTTGGCAACAGTGCAAAGCAAGCGAATGCGAACAGCGCGAAGGACGAACGGGTGATATTGGTCATTTTTTCGTCGGTTTATTTCCTTTCATTTTTCCCCAGAATTCAGCTCGGAAGCTTCCAAAGACAGGATCGTGCTATTCGATCGGTTATGCTGTGGCGAACCGGATGCAATCAGCAACGCCATAGGATACGCGTGATGCCGCGATTACGCCTACGATGCGAGAGGGGCAGCCACCTCAAGGTGGCCGCCCCTAGCGTTAACCCCAAGGCCCATGGGTTGGATCTGTGTCCGACCGTCCTCAGCTCAGCTATCGCCACCTATGTAGACAAAGGCACTTGAGTTCGTTGCTAAATTCTTATCAGCAAATTTGTAACAAATCAGTCACCTTTTGATGCATGTTCGAACCGTTCGCGATGCGGCCTTGCTCAATTCAAGCTGTGCGCTCACTCTCTGTTAAGGCTGTTAGCTTTTGATCAGAGCGCACAACAACTACTATCGTTGCGATGCGCCTTGGCGATATGAATTCGTCTTCGCTTACGGAGTAGGCGTAGGCCGCAAACGCCGTTGAAGAACGAAGACATTTGCTTCCAACTCAGTGGTAACTGTCGTGTTGCGGAGGATAATATCGGAGAGCTTGGAGCTGTGTTGGATGAAGGATAGTGTGTCCGGATCCAAATAAACCTCATACCAGAAGCGGTCGCCGTCGCGCAATCGTTCGAACTGATCTTTTAGAATCGCTATGATCGTCGGGCCGACCAGGGCATTAGATTGATGGGTTTCGACAAGCAGTCCCACCCAGGCGTCAACGTCGTCCACAGTGTTGTACGCAGAGGCGAGTTTCGCTTGCATGTTGGTGTCAGTCGTTAGCTGTGAGAACGAGGTGTAGGCCGGTAAACCGTAGTCGAGACGAACCTGATTAAATCGCGGAAGACCGTGATCGCGTCCGCGCTGCATATTTAGCGCAGCCAAGTCGAACCCGCCTCCCGAATCACGAGTAAAATTGCGTACTCCGTCGACAATCAGGCCGTCAATTTCCTCCGCTCGCTGGTGAGCGAGCCCGCGCAGATAGGGTTCGATTCCGACACTACTGATTAAGGTGGGGTTGAAAAAGGTCGCTTGCAGGGCAGGATTGCCAATGGATTGGTTATCGGAATCAAGCCGCAACACTTTTGAACTCAGCAAGCTGTGACCAAAGCGGAAGGCGGCAGCGCCGAAAACGTTGGCGATGCTCGGATCGACGTTTTCATTGTAACCTGAATATGGCGTAAGGGTATGCGGCCCAATCAGGTCCGGCAGAAAATCGCTGTAGGTTATCTTCTGAATTTCTGCACCCACGATTGCCCGGGCCCGGTTGTACAGCCCCTCATCGTCAAGCGTCGGATCAATCCTGTGGAAATGGTCTGCCCAGAAATTATGCTCGCGCATGAAAAGGGTCTGGAGCGCCGTCAGCGCACTATTTTCATTCGCCCGCACGTCGCCGGCCAGGAAGAAATTCGGCTGATTAGTAGGTTCGTTAGGGAACCTGTCCACATTGAACGGCAGAAAGTTACCGGTGCTAGATTTTAAGTGACCGGTCCCATCCAGCGTCCGCAACTCCTGCGCCCGGGCATCATCTGATCCATAAATCTGTGAGCCATCAAGCCAGTGGGTATTGGCGTTCAGCTGTTGTCGCACACCATTTCCATCGTTGACGAAAGCCGAGCGCGAAAAGGAGATGGTTGCCGTCCCCGTGCAATTGGGATCAAACACCGGGTCACATCTTGGAACGGGAATATTGAAACTTTCCGTCGGCACTCCAATGGGAGTGATCATCATATCGTGATCGATAAACTGCCCCCAAGCCCACCAGTAGGCGCTTTCGGGCAGAGCGATCGGTGTCGAACCGGACTGGGCATCGACCAGGTTGCTGATCCTACGGGTACCTTTTTGGCCGGCACCGGCAGGCGTGCTATGACCGTCGCCGTAAGCATTGGTTGTTGTGCGCAGAAACGGGGTATTGGCTGAACCCAACGTCGGATTGTTCTGATTATTGTTCGTGCCGTCGATGGTTCGGAATTCCTCTGGGAATATCGCAGCGCCAGGCAACAGGGGCGGAATTGTCTTCCGGCGGGGCGGCAAGCCATTTTCCGGCATAAAGAAGTGAAACATTTTAAAGGTTTCGTCATTATTCAGGTCGCTTTTGTCCTTTGAGATCAGCGGAGACGGCGGATCGAATGAACCGGCAAGAACGCTGCTCGTGAGCGCAAAAATAGAAGTACTGAACCAAAGATGTCGAAATTTCATATGACCTTCCTCATGGTTGTGAGTCAGAGAGCAAACTCTCCGGTGTTATCCATCAAACGCCGGTAACGGTTTTTTCGAAGTCTGGAGCTTTTTGGATTTCGTGACAATAATAATAATCGCAAACAAGTGCGACATCGAATTTATTTTCTTTCCCCTTTAGCAAGCCGGCCCTAGCGGCTTCCGGGAGCCCGAGTTCCACAGCTTGTTTTATCTCGGTTGGCTAGAAAAACCGGAAATGCCACTCGTGCGTAGTGACGCATTTAGTCGAACGGAAATCCTCTGCGGTAGGTTACGTTTTGCCTGGCTGGACTGCGCTTACGAAAGTCTCCTCTGCTCGAAAGCCGTCTGCGTTTTCTTTTTTCGCGCCTTGCCGAAAAGGTCGGAATGCCTGACTCAACTTGGTGTTTGACTTCCATCGGCACACCGGGCGTTTTGCGCCCAAGTAACTCGCCCAGCTTGCGCATGGTCGCAAAGTTTTCTTCATTCAGATCCGCGTCCTCGATCCGATAATGAAATTCGATTTCCAAAAAAGCGACCAGGCGGACGAGCCCGAGGGAATCAAGTTGTAGCGGCTCATCAGGATCAAGTATCGCTGGCAAAGAACCGCGACTGTCGTCTATGAACTGTTTGAGCTTGGTCGGTATTTCCATATTCTCCTCTGTCCGTTCGCCGTTGCTCGTCGCCCCAGATGTCGCAAACTTACGTCGTCAGCGGCCATTCTGTCGGTAGAGCGCACTGCATGGTTTTACGTAGTTACCTCGCACATCAATGGCTTCCATCATCTGCTAGGACCCCTTTCCGTAGTACCCACTAACGATACGTCGCAACTCGCGCCGTATGAAACTTGAACGAGTGCGGTCCTGCCTGGCGGCGAGTTCATCGATAGCTTCCAAGATACTATTAGGAACATTGCTGATCGTTAGCATCTGAACAGTTGGCGCCTTCGCCCGCGGAGTAACCGTTCGGGCGCCACGACCAGCTTTTGCTCTAAACCTAAATCTAGTCCGCTTTTTCACTTCCGCTCAGCCAAAGTGCTCGCCGGGCCAAGAATCGATTTGATTCGGAACGCTCACTCGTCGAGTTCGCGCCTCATCATGAAGCTTTCGAGATCGAAATCCCCCGCAACGGGCCGACCGGTTTTGGGGCTGAGTATCATATCGTCCTCGCAGCAATTCACGGCACTGGCCAGGGTACGCCAAACAAAATCTTCGACGCTCAGATCCGCAAATCTCGCGGCTCGACGGATGCGCATCTGGGCTAACGGATCTTTGCATAGCGCGACGCTGAAACCAGCAGGCGCTTTCTCCTGAGAGAGTCGGTCGCCGCGGACTAGCTGCGCCGGCAAGCGGTGGCGGCTGTAAAGATCCAGGAATTGCTCGACCGACATCCCGAACTCATCGGCGACACGAATTGCTACTTTTTGGCATTCTTGGTCCAAGTTCCACTTACTTTGGCTATTCTTTGAATCGACAATAAACGAGTCCCTAACTTTAAAAGAAGGCGCGGTTTTCATAGTTTTAAGAGGTTGCATCGTGGCATTGATGTTTTCCGCGATCTTTGTGAAGGAAGGTCTCAACAGCTACACCGCCGATTAGGGTGTGCATGAGATAGATGTCCCGCTCGCAAAACGCGTTCCTGGGGGGTAGCATTTGAACCGCGGAAAGTAATTATCCACCGAGCCGCCGTCTATCGGGGACGCGCCCTGATTTTTCCCGCAAAATCTCCCTAAGGGGTCACCTGCACGTTGTTAGCAGTCGCCCGTACACTGCCAAAATCAATTGCCCTCTCGCAAAGCGCAGGTGGGAGATTCGGTTAATTCCAATTGCGTGATTTCAGCGGACGCATGCGCACGCAAAATTTCGCTTGCGCGAGAGTAGCAGTCTCATAGGGTCTGCGCGAATCGGTGCCTGCGGAGTATTAGGCCTTTGAAGGGATGGGGCCGGGACTGCTTGCTTAGTAATCTCTCGCATCGATAACAAATCGCGGAGATTACTTATGAATGCATCGGTCGTGTCAGCCCGGTTGTTGTTGTCGTTGTTTTCACTTGTTCCACTAGGTCTTTTGGCCACGCCGCCGTCGGCATCGAGCGCGCCACCTTTAAAAAACGCCTGGGACATTGCGGTGATCGATAAGGCGCTGGCCAACGTAAAACCGGGCCAGAAAATGGTTCCATTCGGTGATGTCGGAATAAAACCCGAGGTTCTGAGGGCGTTCCGCCAGAGATTGGTTGCGGAACAAACGCCAAGCGGCGAGGGCCCTTCACCCACTGTGGACACGCCACCGGGAACGGCATTCAAATGGCCGTCTGGAACTGTCCCATATCGATTTGATCCAACACAAGTTTCGAATGGAACCATCACCGCCGCTAAAATGCAGCAGTTTCGCGACGGCGTCGCGGAATGGGCGGCCTTTGCCAATCTCCATTTCAATGAATTCACCGGAACCACGCCGCCGAACTTTGTGACGGTGCAGGAGATGACCAACGGAGGCGAAGGCGGATTTTCGTCATCCGTCGGAATGGCGGGAGGCGAGCAATTCATTCAAATCGGGATGAACTCATGGAATCGCGGCACTATCTGTCATGAACTCGGCCACGCGATTGGCCTTTATCACGAACAGCAGCGTGATGATCGCGACACTTATGTAGTCATTCTCACGCAGAACATAATCCCTGGCCTGGAGCCGAATTTCACCAAACTGCCGGGCGGATCTGTGTCGATAGGTGCGTATGATTTTTATTCGGTCATGCATTACTCGAGGAATGCGCTTTCGATCGATCCCGAAAATTTGGATACGATCGAGCCGCAGCCTGCCTACAGCCAGTTTCTTGATATCATGGGCCAGGTCTATTACCGCACGCTCAGCAAGCTCGACCGGGCAGGCATGGCATTGGTGTATGGCAATGCATCGCCACTTCCAAGCGCCGTTGTTACTAACACAAATGACAGCGGCTCGGGTAGCTTGCGCTCTGCCCTCTATTACGCTTTCGATAAATCTACTGACATCCCGCCGGTGCCGACGACTGTGGTGTTTAACATTCCCACCAGCGATCCTGGTTTCGCCAACAACGTGTTCACGATCAAGCCGACTTATCTGCTGGTCGCGCCCGGCGCCGGCACAACGATTGACGGTTCCACACAAACAGCGTTCACCGGCAACACGAACCCGAACGGTCCCGAAGTGGTTCTCGATGGTTCGCAGATCACGGTGCAGAATCTTTTCGCGCCGGGTCTTTATCTCATCGAGGCGAATTGCACGGTAAAAAATCTGGTCATCAACAATTTCAATGAGCAGGGGATCTTGATTGATGGAACGGGCGCGACAGGCAACTTGGTGAGCGGCTGCTACTTGGGCACCGATCCGACTGCCACAACTGCGGTGCCAAACACATTCCCGGGCGTGGAGATCGCCGACGGCGCGAACGGCAACACCATCGGCGGCACGACCGCGGCCGCGCGGAACATCATTTCAGGCAATAATTTTATCGGTCTTTCCATTCACGACGCCGGAACCAACAACAACCTCGTGCGGGCAAATTTTATCGGCACGAATCGTACGGGCACGGCTGCGCTCCCGAATATCTACGAGGGCATCGAGATTTTTGGCGGCGCGCAGAATAATACCATCGGCGGCACGACCGCTGGGGCGCGCAATGTCATTTCCGGAAATACTTTTCAAGGCATCTCGGTGCTCGAGGCGGGCACGAACGGCAATCTTATTCAGGGGAACTACATTGGTCTGAACGCCACGGGCACTGCGGCTTTGCCTAACAACGCCGCGGGCGTTACGATTTTCAGCGGCGCACAGAACAACACCATCGGGAGCGGAACAGCCGCGGGTGGGCGCAACGTGATTTCTGGCAACGCGAATCAGGGGATCGTAATGAGCGACAGCGGCACCAATTCCAACAAGGTGCAGGGGAACATCATCGGACTCAATGCCGCGGGAACTGCGGCGGTCCCCAATCAATTTGAAGGCATCGCCATCTTTGGGAGCGCGAGCTCTAACACCATTGGCGGCACCACGGCTGCCTCGCCTAATATCATCAGTGGGAACATTGGCTCGGGCATCAGCATCAGCGGCACCGGCACCAAGATGAACAAGGTGCAACACAACCTGATCGGCACCAATCCTGCCGGCACGGCTGCTTTGCCTAACAACGTTGGCATCGGGATTTTCGGCGGCGCGACCAGCAATACGATTGGCGGCAGCACTGCGTCAACTGGCAATGTGATCTCTGGTAACAATTTCCAGGGTGTGACAATTTCTAACACCGGCACCAAATCAAATACGGTTGCTGACAACTTCATCGGAACAAACAATGCCGGCACCGCTGCTTTGCCAAACACCGGGGCAGGCATCTCCATTTTCGGGGGTGCGCAATCCAACATCATCGGTGGTGCAACCGCCGCTTCGCGTAATGTGATTTCGGGTAATATGTTTCAAGGCATCACCATCAGCGACAGCGGCA